>NZ_JBHXTG010000071.1:0-48204 GCF_042677465.1 Kitasatospora sp. NPDC127111 | reverse complement strand
CCCGGGGAGAGGGCCCGGCCGCCGCCGTGCCGGTGGGAGCCCGCCGCTCAGCCGTTGCGCCGGCCGCCCGGCGGGACGACCTCGGCCCGCACCTTCAGCTCGGGGCTGTGACGGAAGCTGAGCGTGAACTCCACCCACTGCCCGGCCCGCAGCGGCGGCGGGTTGGTGATCATCAGATCGGCGTCCTCGGGTGACATCACCAGCTCGCCGCGTTCCGGCACCGGCAGCGCCGCGACCGGCTCCCAGCGGCCGGACGCGCCCTGGTGCTGGTGCCGCTTCAGCGTGATCCGTCCGCCGAACTCCCACTGCGCGCCCACGAGTTCGTCGGGGACGTCACCGGGGTTGCGGACCGTGAAGAAGGCCGCCGTGGCGGTCGAGCCGCCCGCCGTCGGCAGCAGCAGCCAACCCGGCCCGGCCTCGACCGGGCGCTGCCGGCCCGCCCCGCCGACCGCCGTCCAGCCGGAGAGCAGCGCCAGCGCGACCGCGGCCGCCGCCACCGGCGGCCCGACCGCGCGCACGCGCTCCGCGCTCCGGCGCGAGCCGGCCCGGCGGGCGTCGGCGCGGCGGGCGGCCTTCCCGCTGGTGCGCGGGCCGTCCGTGCCCGCCGCTTCCGCGGCTGCCGCTTCCGCGGCTGCCGCTTCCGTGCCTGCCGCTTCCGCGCCTGCCGGGGACATGGCCGTCCCCGCCGCGTCCCTGCCCGCCGCGTCCGTCCCCGCCGCGTCCCTGCCTGCCGCGTCCGTGCCCGTCCCGTCGGAGTCGTTGCCCCGGGAGCGCGCCGCCCTCACCGTCCCGCCCCCGCCGGCGACCGGCGCCGGCGCACCGGCGCACCGCTCCCGCCGTCGGCCGGACGGCCGGCGCCGCGGCCCGGCTGCCAGGTGCGCAGCCGCAGGCTGTTCGCCACCACCAGCAGCGAGCTGAGCGACATCGCCACCGCCGCCAGCATCGGGTTCAGCACCCCGACCGCCGCCAGCGGGATCAGCACCGCGTTGTACCCGAACGCCCAGAGCAGGTTGGTCCGGATCGTGGCGAGGGTCCGTCGGGCCAGCCGGACGGCGTCCACCACCGCCTCGATGTCGCCGCGCACCAGGGTCAGCCCGGCGGCGCCGATCGCGGCGTCACTGCCGGAGGCCAGCGCGACCCCGAGGTCCGCCGAGGCGAGCGCGACCGCGTCGTTGACGCCGTCGCCGACCACCGCCGTCGTCCGTCCGGCCGCCTTCAGCTCGGCGACGACCTCGGCCTTGCGCTCGGGCGACGCCGAGGCGTGCACCCGCTCGATCCCCAGTTCCGCCGCCACCGCCCGGGCCGCACCGGGGCCGTCCCCGGTGAGCAGGACGGTCTCCAGGCCCAGCCCGCGCAGCCGGTGCAGCGCCCGCCAGCTGCCGGAGCGCAGGGTGTCGCCGACCGCGAGGACCGCGGCCGGCCGCCCGTCCAGCTCCGCCACCACGGCCGTCCTTCCGGCGGCCGCGGCGCGCTCGAGCGCCTCGTTCAGACCGGCCGGCAGCGGGACCGTGGCGTCGTCGGGCCGGACCACCCGGACCTGCCGCCCCTCGACCGTGCCGGTGACCCCGACTCCGGCGGTGGCCGTGAAGTCGGCCACCGCCGGAAGGGGCTCGGAGCCGCACCGGGCCCGGGCCGCCCCCACAACGGCCCTCCCGATGGGGTGCTCCGAACGGTGCTCGACGGCTCCCACAAGCCGCAGCACCTGGTCCTCGGCCGCACCGGGCGCGGTGGTCAGCTCGGTGAGCTCCATCCGCCCGGTGGTCAGCGTGCCGGTCTTGTCCAGCACCACGGTGTCGATCCGGCGCAGGCTCTCCAGCACCTCCGGCCCGCGCACCAGCACGCCCAGCTCGGCGCCCCGCCCGGTCGCCGCCAGCAGGGCGGTCGGCGTGGCCAGGCCGAGCGCGCACGGGCAGGCCACCACCAGGACGGCGACCGCCGCGGTGACCGCCGCCTGCGGGTCGGCGCCCGCGCCGAGCCAGAAGCCCAGGACGCACACCGCCACCGCCAGCACGCAGGGCACGAACACCCCGGCCACCGCGTCCGCCAGCCGCTGCGCCCGGGCCTTGCCCGCCTGGGCGTCCGCCACCAGCGCGGTGATCCGCGCCAGCTGGGTGTCGGCACCGACCGCCGTCGCCCGGACGACGAGCGCGCCGCCGACGTTGACCGTCGCACCGGCCACCTGGTCCCCGGGGCCGACCTCCACCGGCACGCTCTCGCCGGTCAGCAGGCTCAGGTCGAGCGCCGACCCGCCGTCCACCACCACCCCGTCGGTGGCCACCCGCTCGCCCGGCCGGACCACGAACTCCTGCCCGGGCAGCAGCTGTTCGATCGGCAGCAGGCGCTCCGCCCCGGACTCCCGGTCCCGGACGCACACCTCCTTGGCGCCCAGCTCGGCCAGCGCCCGCAGCGCGGAGCCGCTGCGCCGCCGCACCCGGCCCTCCAGCAGCCGCCCGGCCAGCACGAACAGCGGCACCCCGACGGCCGCCTCCAGGTAGACGTGCGCGGCGCCGCCGCCGTCCGCGGTCAGCGAGAACGGCATCCGCATGCCGATCGCCCCGGCGCCGCCGAACAGCAGCGCGTACCCGGACCAGCCGAAGGACGCCACCACCCCGAGGCTCACCAGGGTGTCCATCGTCGCGGCCGCGTGCCGCAGCCCCTGCCAGGCCCGCCGGTGGAACCCGGCCGACCCCCACGTCACCACCGGCACCGCCAGCCCGAAGCAGACCCACTGCCAGGCCGGGAACTGCAGCGCCGGCACCATCGACAGCACCACCACCGGCACGGCCAGCAGCGCCGTGACCAGCAGCCGCCACCGCTCGCCGGGGCCCTCCCCCTGATCCGCCAGCGGCTGCCCTTCGGCCGCCAACTCGGCCGTGTACCCGGCCCGTTCGACCGCCGCGACCAGCTCCTCGACCGGCACCCCGGCCGGGTGCAGCACCCGCGCCCGCCCGGTGGCCAGGTTGACCCCGGCGGTGACCCCGTCGATCCGCGCCAGTCGCTTCTCCACCCGGCTCACGCAGGCCGCGCAGGTCATCCCGCCGACCGCCAGGTCCGTACTGACCAGCTCCCCGGCGTCCGCGCCCGCGACCGCGCTCACCGGCCCGCCCCCATGTCGTGCCCGCTCATCCCCGGGTTGCCCCCGCCGCCGCCCCCGGGCGTCAGCCCCGGCGACACCGGCCCCGCCCCGCGTCCCACCGCGTACGCCACCACGAACACCACCACCAGCAGCAGGGCGAACCCCGCCAGCACCCTCAACGGCCGGCCACCCGGCGACATCGCACTCACCCTCCACCAGTCGGCCCGCCGGGCCAGGTGGTTCCCGTACGGTCCGAATGGCGCCGATCACACCGGCGCCCGGAAGACGGCGGGGCCGGAGCCGCACCCGCGGTTCCGGCCCCGCCGACGACGCCCGCCCGCTACGCCCCGCCCGCTACGCGCGGCGCGCCGCCCGGTGGTCGAGGTGGGCGATCACGCTCGTGTGGAACCGCTCGACGGCGGCGTCCACGCTGCGGATGAAGCCGGACTCGGCGTTGCCGCGGGTGTTGCCCATCGTCTTCGAGAGCGACAGCCGGAATCCGGTGATCTTCGAGGAGTCCTTCGGCAGCAGGTCGCCGGGTTCGGGCCGCAGCTTCTCCAGCGTGCCCCGCGGGCCGGCGGTCGCGCCGTCGGTCAGGGTCTCGACGTGCAGGTCGGCCGGTGCCTCGGCGAGCTGGCGGACCAGCCGCTTGACCCAGCTGAGCGGGTACCCGGCCTCGGGGGCGGCGATCTCCATCGAGGTGCGGAGCTTGCCCAAGCGCAGGTCGGCGGTGATCCCGAGGTTGCCGGCGGTGTCGGCGATCCTGATCTCGGCGGTGAGCCGGCCGTCCGTGCAGAGCCGGTCGGCGAGCGCGGCGCGGCGGTCCGAGGCGTCCTGACCCCGGCGGTTCGGCTGGACGGGCAGCACCTTGACGCCGAGTTCGCCACCGAGCTGGAAGCAGACCTGACGGATGAGGCGCTCCCAGCTCTCGGCCACCTGGACGGCGCGTTCGTCGCCTTCGACGAGGGTCTCGTCGTCGATGCCGTTGCGGACCGGCACCCAGGCCGGCCCCATGTTCTGGAAGCCGTGGCAGCCGGAGTTCTCGTGCTGGAGGTAGTGCAGCAGTTCCTCCAGCAGCCAGGCGTGCGCCGGGTTGGCCACTCCCTCGTGCCGGATCAGCATCTTCGCGTGGAAGGTCACCTCGGCCCAGGACAGGTGGCAGAGCGCGACCTTGTGCTTGCGGCGTCCGTCGATCTTGACCGGGACGAGCGGGACACCCTCCAGCGCGACGTCGTTGGAGAGCGTGATGACCGCCTCGTAGCCGCGGCGGGCCGCGATGTCCATGTAGTCCTGGACCTGCTCCGCCTTCAGCGGGTTCCCGTTGGTCTTGCTCTCCACCAGGGCCGTCCAGCGCCGCCCCGCCCGCTCGACCCGGATGACACCGTCCGGTCGCTTGGGGGAGTCGCCGTGGGGGAGCGACACCTCGGTGAAGTTCTCCATCCGGCCGGCCGGGGCGCCGAACGCGGCGGTGAGCCGACGGCCGAACTCCGGGACCTGGGCCATCACCGACAGCAGCACCGAGGTGGCGCGCACCTCTCGCTCGCGGTCGCTCTTCAGGGTGGTGGCGGGGAAGAGCCGGGCCGACCGCCAGGAGTCGTTCTCGGCCAGTGACGGCTTCGGGCTCCTGGGACGGATCACCTTCTTCCTGGCGGTGCGCAGCCGCTTGGGCGTGGCGGGCGCCGCCGGCGTCCCCTCGGGCGCCGACGCCGTCTCGTCGGGTGCCGAGGGCTGCCGGGGCACGAGCGCCTTGACGGGCGGCGCCCCGGCCGGCTCGTCGGTGGCCGGCTCGGGGGTGTCGACCCGGGCGTCGGCCCCGGTGGGTCCGTCGGCCGCCCCCTCGGCGTCCTCCTGGCCCTCGTCGTCGTCGATCTCGATGCCGAAGTCCGTGGCCAGCCCGGCCAGACCGGTGTCGTAGCCCTGGCCCACGGCGCGGAACTTCCACTCCTGGTTGCGCCGGTAGATCTCGCCGAAGACGAACGCGCTCTCGGTCGTCGCGTCACCGATGGCGAAGCCGAGCAGTGGCTCGCCGGTGCTGTCGGCCAGGCCGAGCCGGAGACCGTCCAACTGGCCGAAGGCGGCACGCCGGTGACGGCTGGCCGCGATCACCAGCCGCTCGACGTCGGCGGGTACGGCGGTCAGGTCGAGCTGGATCCGGTCCTCCGTGCCGTCCTCGGTCGGCGTCTGCCCGAGCAGCTGGACGCTGCCGTCCTCGGCCGCCAGGTTGTTGTAGAAGAAGAAGTCGGCGTTGCTCCGGACCTTGCCCTCCGCGGTCAGGAGCAGCACGGACACGTCGGCGTCCGCGTCGCCGCCGGGGCTGCTCCAGCCCAGGCTCACGATCACGGAGTCGACGCTCTCGCTCAGCGTCGCCAGCCCGACGTTGGCGCCCTTGACCATTTCCACCACGACATGCCCCCAAGCCGATCCGGGGCTGCGCCACCCCGAACCGGCGCGCAGCACGATGTCGCTGCCACTGGCACGTGCCCGGGGCAGCAAGCAGGGAGCCTAGCGGCATTGACGGGCGGTCCGGCCTGGCTTTTCGCAGATTGTGTGCATGCAATCGGAATGTGATCTTCCGTGCGGGGCCGGGGGCGGTGCGCCCGGCCGCCCCACTCGAACGGGGGAGCACGGTTCGCGGGGAGGGGTGGTTGTTGCGAAGCATGGGGCGTGCGGGCCGTCGGGCCCGAGGTGGTGAGTCGGGAGAGGGATCCTCGGTGCGCGAAGTTCAGGGACTGCCGCGTCGGTGCGGCGTGGGGGTGCGAGTGGTGGCGTTCATGGCGGTGCTGGGCGGGCTGGGGGTGCTGGCGGCGTGCAGCAGCACGTCGACCAACCCGTCCATCGCCTCGCCGGGGTCGGCCTCGACGCTGACCACGACGCCCGAGCCGTCGCAGTTCTCGGGGGAGCCGCCGTCCGCGCTGGCCTCGGTGGCGGAGTCGGCGCTGGCGTCGGTCTCGGCCGCGGCCGCGTCCGCCTCGGCCGCCGCGGCGTCGTTCGAGGCGTCGGTGTCGGCGCAGGGCGCGGAGGCGCGGCAGAAGGCGGCGGACGTGCTGGGCACCCTGGAGAACGGGGGCAACGCGCTCGGGGACGTCACGCTCACCGGGGTGCCGCGGGCGCGGACCGGGGGGTTGCACGCGGTCGTGGTGACGATCGAGAACAGCGGCCTCGACACCGCTTCCTACGCGGTGCAGGTCGACTTCACCGACCCCAGCGGGAAGACGGTGGACAGCGCGGTGGTCGGTGCCCTGCGCCTGCCGGCCGGGGACAAGGCGCAGCCGGTCGCCTTCAGCAAGGCGCCGGCCGACCAGACGCTGCTGCCGGTGGTGGTGAAGGCGGTGCGGTACTGACCCCGGGCCGCCGGGGTCGGTACCGCACCGGACGGGGTGTCACGGCAGCGGGAGCCGGACGACCTGCGGGTCGTGGTCGCTGAGCTGGGTGGGGAACTCGCTGTTGAGGTGGACGATGTCGTAGCCGTAGGGCAGGGCGGCCAGCTGTCCGGAGATCAGGATGTGGTCCAGGACCTGGGAGTTGCCCTCGTAGACGTAGGTGTAGCGCTGGTCGAGGGGCAGGGTGCGGGGGAGGTCGACCAGGGAGCCGCCGGCGGTGAGCAGGTCGGCGGTCCGGGAGAACTCGAAGTCGTTGAGGTCGCCGAGCACGATGACCGAGGCGTTCGGGTCGACGGCGAGGATCTGGTCGGTGAAGGACTTCACCACGGCGGCCTGGGCGTGCCGCTGGCTCTCGGAGGGGTGGGCGGGCTGCTGGTAACGGCCGAACAGGGGCTGGTCGCCGCCCTTGGAGTTGAAGTGGTTGGCGATCACGAAGACCGGCTTGCCGTGCCAGCGGAACTCGCCGGCCAGTGGCTTGCGGCTGGCGTCGAAGGCGGAGTTGCCGGGGTCGATCCGGCCGGGGGAGTGGGCGAGCGCCGGGGTGCCTGCGTCGTCGACCACGGAGTCGGCGGTGGTGGAGCCGCCGCCGGGGCGGTCGGTGAAGGTCAGGCCGCGGTCGGTGCGGTAGAGCAGCACCTGGCGGATGTTGCCGCCGGGCTGGCCGCCGTCCTGGCCGTCGACCGGGTCGATCTGCCGGTAGGAGTAGGCCGGGCCGCCGGCCGCGGTGATGGCGGCGGTGAGCTCGGCGAGGGTCTGGCCGGCGGCGACGACGCCGTCGTCGGTGGCGCCGCTGTCGTCCTGGATCTCCTCCAGCGCGACCAGGTCGGGCGAGCGGAGGTTGGTGACGATGCCGGCGGCGAGGCCGTCGAACTTGCTCTGCGGGTCGCCCGGGGCGAGGTTCTCCACGTTGAAGGTGGCGGCGGTCAGTTCGCCGGTGGCGGGCACGGTGGTGGTCTCGGGCGCGAGGCCGCCGGGGGCGACCGCCGGGGTGGCGGTGACCAGCAGCTTGAAGTTGCCGAAGGAGTAGTCGAGCACGCCGACGGTGGCGCCGGTGAGGGTGTCGCCGACGGTGGCGGTCGGGGTGGGGGCGAGCACGTCGTCGAGGAGCACCCGCTCCGGGTTGGCGTCGGCCGGCTGGAGCAGGATGCCGCCCCGGGCGGTCCGGGTGGTGCTGCCCCGCGGGACGACCGGGATCTCGCCGAACTTGCTGGTCGGCCCGACGACCGCCGAGTCGTCCAGCTCGACCCGCATGCCCTCCAGCGACTCCCAGAAGTCGAGGCCGTCGGTGGCGGGCCGGAAGGACCCGGCGGTCTCGACGTCGCCGCTGGTGACGCCGGAGATCACGGCGGCGGGCGGCACCCGGCCGCCGGCGCCGACCAGGGTGGGCGCCGGCAGCGGCGCGTTGTGGGCGACGACGGTGACGCTCGGGCCGCTCAGCTCGGTGACGGTGAGGTTGGCGGTGCCGCCGGTGCCGCCCGGCCGGTACTCGCCGACCGTGCCGTTCACCCGCACCGAGTCGCCGACCGCGACGCCCGGGGCGGACGCGGTGTGGACGTAGACGGCCTCGCTGGTGGCCGGGTCGGCGTCCGGCGTCGGGTCCTGGTACCAGAAGCCGGCCGGGCCGACGGCGGTCACCACGCCGGGCACCGCGCTGACCGACCGGCCGGCCAGCGGGGAGGTGCGGGCGGCGCCCTGGACGTCGTGTATTCGGGTGCCTCCGCCGGAACCGCCGCCGGTGGAGGAGGAGTTGCGCGGGGTGGGCGCGGTGACGGCGAAGTCGGCCGCGTTGTCGTCGGTGTCGGTGGCGCCGCCGCCGGCCCGCAGCGCGGCGGTGGTGTTGGACAGGGTGCCGGTCGGCGACCCCTCCGAAGAGCTCGCGGAACTGCCGTAGCCGACCAGGTCCTTGACGCCCGGCTGGCCGGCGCAGCCCGAACCGCAGGTGAGCGCCGTGCCGCTGGTGACCAGGGCGACCTTGCCGGCGGTCGCGCTCATGGCGATCGTGCCGGTGGCGTCGGGGGCCGGCAGGGCGGAGCCGGCGCCGGCTCCGGCCGCCTCCTGGACGAGGTGGTACTTCCCGGGGGCGATGGTGCCCGACAGCGTGGTCCGGGACCAGGACGAGCCGCCGGCCGAGGCGTACTGCACCGTCCAGCCGGTGATCGTGACCGGGGTGGTGCCGCGGTTGTACAGCTCGATGAAGTCGTTGGTGTACGGGGCGCCGGAGTTGCCGCCGCCGCCGTACACCTGGCTGATCACGATGTCGGGCGAGACGGCCCGGGCGGTGGTGGCGGGCAGGGCGAGCAGGGCTCCCACCACGGCGGCCGCGGAGGCCACCGCCAGGGTACGGAGGCGGACTCGGTCGGTTCTCGGCATGGGCTCTCCTCCTGGTGGACGGACGGCCCGTCCGTCCGGCGGATCTGACGGCGGGGGGATTCCGGGCGCTGCGTGTCTAACAGCGCCACCGGACCCATACCGCGCGCTCCGGCCGACGGCCAGACGTACAGCGGAAGAACACTTCTCCTGGCATGTACGCACCCGGACGGTTCGTCCACGGCCGCACCCCGTGCGGCAGGGCGGGCCCCGGGTGTCCGGCGCAGCCCCCTTGCCCCGCGTGCTACCCGTCGGTAATCCTGTCGGTCACCCTTGCTGACGCCGCGTCCAACAGAGGAGCCGCATGTCCGCCGACGTCACCTTCCCGCTGCCCGCCCCGTACGGACCCGGGGCGGTGACCGTGCGCCACCGGCGGACCGGCACCGGCACCCCGCTCCTGCTGCTGCACGGCATCGGCCACCACTGGCAGGCCTGGGAGCCGGTGCTGCCCGCACTCGCCGAACGGCACGAGGTGATCGCCGTCGACCTCCCCGGGTTCGGCGCCTCGCCCGCCCTGCCGCCGGGCGTGCCGTACGGGCTGGACGCGGTGGTCCCGGTGCTCGGGCGGCTCTGCGCCGAGCTCGGGATCGAGCGGCCGCACGTCGCCGGGAACTCGCTCGGCGGCCTGCTGGCGCTCGGACTCGGCCGGGCCGGGCTCGCCCGCTCGGTGACGGCGCTGGCGCCGGCCGGATTCTGGACGGAGGCCGAACGCCGCTACGCCTACGCCGTCCTCGGCGGCATGCGGGTCGGCGCCCGGCTGCTGCCGCCACCGCTGGTCGGCCGGCTCGCCCGCAGCACGGCCGGCCGCGCGCTGCTGGTCTCCACCATCTACGCCCGCCCCGGCCGCCGGGACGCCGCCGCCGCGGTCGCCGAGACCGCGGCACTGCGCGGCGCGACCGGCTTCGAACCCACCCTGGCGGCCGGCCGCGGCCTGCGCTTCACCGGGGACCTCGCCGCCCTCCCGGTCACCGTCGCCTGGGGCACCCGCGACCGCATCCTGCTGCGCCGTCAGGGCCTGCGCGCCCTGCACGAACTGCCCGGCGCCCGGCTGGTCCGGCTGCCCGGCTGCGGACACGTGCCGATGAGCGACGACCCGGAGCTGGTGGCCCGGGTGATCCTGGACACCTGCGCCGCGGAGGACCGGGCGGCCGGCGGAGCCGGGACGGCGGGGGCGGCCGGAGCGGCCGGAGCGGCTGGGACAGCTGGGCCGGGGGGAGCGGCCGGCACCGGTGGCACGGCGGGGTCGGCCGGGGCGGTCAGCCGGCCAGTGTGATCCGGATGCCGACGGTGCCGCGCTCGCCGCGCCGCACCCGGCTGCCGAGCAGGGTGAGCACCCCGAGCAGGCCGTACTTCTGCCGCAGCAGCGTCCGGTAGCCGGCCGTCCGCTCGGGGCCGAGGATCTCGGCGGTGGCCGGGTACGACTCGCCGGTCGGCCGGCCCTTGACGTCGCAGGGGCCGACCAGGACGTCGGCGCGGTTGCGGATCCGCTTCACCTTCCAGGAGTCCGCGACGGTCCAGATGCCCAACGCGTCGCCGTCGCGGACCACCCAGACCGGAGTGGGCACGGCGGTGCCGTCCTTCTTGTAGGTGGTCACCAGCAGGTAGCTGCCGGAGGCGAGGCGGACCAGGCGCTCCAGCAGTTCCTGCTTCGCGGGGTCGGGGCCGTTCGCGGGGTCGGGAGTCGCGGCGTTCATGGCGGGAAGTTTAGGCCCTGTCCGCCGGACAGGCCCTCGGCCCTGCCCGGGACGGTCGCCGGGCCGCCGCCCGCCGCGGACTCCCGCGACCGCGCCGCGCCCGCCGGGCTCACCAGAACTTCGCCAGCGTGCTCTGCTTGAACGGCTGCGGGCTGACACACAGGTCGCCGGCGAACGGGCGGTCCAGCACCAGGACCAGGAGCAGACTGAACCCGATCAGCCCGGCCACCGACCCGACGAACAGCAGTCGCATCCGCCGGTCGCGGATGCCGTAGACGAAGGTGAGCGGCAGGATCACCAGCGCCCCGCCGATCACCAGCAGCCACAGCAGGGGCGGCAGCGACAGCCGGCTGTCCGCGATCCTCGCCCGGCGCTGGGCGACGGCGTCGTTCAGGCTGTCCACCGCCTTCTGGTAGAAGACCTGCTCGGTCTGGGTCTGCGGCTCGAACGCGCGCAGCGCCGCGTACACGTCCTCCATCCGCTCGGCGGTGCGGGCGAAGTCGCCCCGGCCCTCGCGCATCAGCGGCCACTGCTGCTCGACCACGGCGTGCACGTAGGTGCCGACCGCCGCGTCCACCGCCGCCTGGTGCTCGGGCGGGAACGCGCGGGCGTCGCGGACGATCTGGGAGATCGAGGTCGCCTCGGTGGCGACCACCGCCTCGGTGCCTTCCAGCTGGGTCCAGAGGTTGACGATGACGAAGGCCAGGATGATGCCGTAGATCGCGCTGAACATGCTGAGCACCACGCCCACCATCTCGTTGTGCTCACCCGCCGCGAGGGCCGGGTACCGGCGGTAGGAGAGCAGGCTGCCGGCGACGGCGAGCGCGACGAAGCCGCCGACCACCAGCACCGTCAGGAGCCCGGTCGGGAACCGGTTGAGCAGCCAGAGTTCCATGAGCCCTCCCTCGCCCCGGCCGGTCACCGGGGCCGTCGGGAGCGGGACCGGGTCGAGCGCACCAGCGCGCGGACGGTCCGGGCGGCGGACCGCCGCCGGCGGCGCCCGCCCACCGCCGTCGAGCCGCTCGGTGCCCTCGCGTCGCCCAGCGCCGTGGCGCCGGCCCGGGGGAGGGCGGCGGGCCCGGCACCGGCCGCCGGGGCCACCGGGTGGGGCCGGCGCCGGCCACGGAGGCGGCCCGCCGCCCAGAGCGCCAGCAGCCCGCCCAGCGCGACCGTCGCCCAGCCGGCCGGGCCGAGCGCGTCGTCGGCCCGGCGGATGGCGTGCGGCAGCCCGCCCGAGGCCGGCGCCGCGGTGGCCGGGGCGGAGGCGTCGGGCGTCTCCTCGACCAGCCGCCCGACCGGCGCGACCTTGCCCGCCGCGGCGAACCCCCAGTCCAGCAGGCTGGCCGCCTCGTCGTACACCTTCGACTGCTGCTCCGGGTGCATCACCGTCACCAGCAGCGTGCGACCGCCGCGTTCGGCGGCGCCGGTGAAGGTGGCCCCGGCACCCGTGGTGTAGCCGTTCTTCACCCCGATCAGCCCCGGGTACTTGCCGAGCAGCCGGTCGGTGTTGGCGATGTCGAAGGTGGTCCGCTGGCCGGTGGTCTTGTCGACGCCTCCGGGGAAGTGCGCGGTACGGGTGGAGCAGTAGGTGCGGAAGTCCGCGTTGCGCAGCCCGGCCCGGGCGAACAGGGTCAGGTCGTACGCCGAGGAGACCTGCCCCGGCATGTCGTAACCGTCGGGCGAGAGCACGCGGGTGTCCCGCGCCTGCAACGACAGCGCGCGGGCCTGCATCTGGGCCACGGTCTGGGCCAGCCCGCCGTTCATGTGCGCCAGGACGTGCACCGCGTCGTTGCCGGAGGCCAGGAACACGCCGCGCCAGAGGTCCTCCACCCGGTACGGCAGGTTCTCCTTGACGCCGACCAGGCTGCTGCCCGCGCCCAGGTCGGCCAGCTCGGCCGGCGTCACCCTGTGCTCCAGTGACCGGTCGAACTTGGGCAGCACGGTGTCCGCGAACAGCATCTTCAGCGTGCTCGCCGGGGGCAGCGGCAGGTGGGCGTTCTGCGCGGCCAGCACCTCACCGGTCACCGCGTCCGCGACCAGCCACGACCGCCCGGTCAGCCCGGCCGGCAGCGCGGGCGCCCCGGCCAGCGGCGCCACCTGCACGGCCGGCCGGCCCAGCCGCTCGCCGCCGACCACGGAGGCCGCGTCCTGCCCGCCGGCGGCCGGCGCTCCGGCCGCGGACGTGGACGACGCGGACGGCCGGGACGACGCGGACGGCGACGCCGAGACGGCCGGTGTGACGGCCGGTGTGACGGCCGGTGACACGACCGCCGTCGCCGCGGCGGTCGGTGCCAGGACGGCCGGTGCCACGCCCGCGGCCAGCAGTGCGGCGACGGCGCGGACGGCCGCCGGCCGGCTGACGGGGTGCGACCCGCGAGGCGCCCCGGGCGGGACCGGCGTCCGTCGCCGCGTCGATGTCTGCTGCACTGGCCTCTGCTGCACACCGCGAACGTACCCGCGCCACCGGCGGCCCGCCGTGCCCGCTGCTCCGTCCGGGCCCGGCCGGGGGCTATGCCCGGCGCGCCCCGCCGGTCCGGCGGCCTGCCGGGGTGCCGCCCGCGCTCCGCTCCGCGTCGGGAGGGGGCCGGCTGCCGAAACCACGGCTTCGGTGGGGGTACGCCCGCGCCGAAAGCCGGATCCGGGCGCGCGCCCGCCTCCCCCCGGGCCGAGTAGCCCGCGCGGGCCGGGGGCGGTGGGCGCGGCGGCTGGTGGCGCTCCGGGGCGGTCAGCGGCGGGAATCGCTCCGCGACGTCCGGGGCCGCCTCCGGCGGGCTGCGCGGCCGCCCGCGCCGGGACGATCGATGGGTTCCGGTGGCGCTGCGGTGGGCAGGGTGGGGGGTGGATAGCGAACGGTCGGACGGAAACCGGCCGGTGACGATCCACAGGCAGTCCATGACGACCGGAGGAGCAGGGGTGGGCGACGTGACCAGGCGAACCGACAGCGGGTACGGCGGGATCCGGCACCGCGACATCGAGGTGAACGGCGTCCGGCTGCACCTCGCCGAACAGGGCGAGGGCCCGCTGGTCCTGCTGCTGCACGGGTTCCCGGAGAGCTGGTACTCCTGGCGCCACCAGTTCGCCCCGCTCGTCGCGGCCGGATACCGGGTGGTCGCCCCCGACCAGCGCGGCTACGCCCGCAGCGAGCAGCCGGCGGCCGTCGACGCCTACACCCTGCTCCACCTCGTCGGCGACGTCACGGCGCTGATCGGCGCGCTCGGCGGGGAGCCGGCCGTGCTGGTCGGCCACGACTGGGGCGCACCGGTCGCCTGGAGCACGGCCGCGCTCCGCCCCGACCTGGTGCGCGGCGTGGCCGGGCTGAGCGTGCCGCCGCTGCCGGTCTCCGGGCTGCCGCCGCTGGCGCAGTCCCGGGAGCGGTTCGGCGACGGCTTCTACCAGAACTACTTCCAGCGGCCCGGCGTCGCCGACGCCGAGCTCGCCCTGGACCCGCGCTCCACGTTCCGGCGCGTCCTGTTCAGCGGTTCCGGCGACCGCCCCGGGTCCGACCGCCCGAGCGGGTGGGTCGTCCCCGAGGGGCTGACCCTGCTGGACACCGTCCCCGAGCCGGAGAAGCTGCCCGACTGGCTCACCGAGGACGACATCGAGGCCTTCGCCGCCGACTACGCCGAGCACGGCGACCGCGCCTTCACCGGACCGCTCAACTGGTACCGGAACATCGACCGCAACAACGAGCTGCTCACCGCCTTCCACGGGTGCCGGATCGAGGTGCCCGCGCTCTACGTGGTCGGGGACCGCGACATGGTGACGGCGCTGATCGGCCCGGACGCGCTCCGGTTCCTGCTGGAGAACCTGACGCCCAAGCTGCACCGGCACGTCGTGCTGCCCGGCGCCGGCCACTGGACGCAGCAGGAGCGGCCGGCCGAGGTCACCGCCGCGCTGCTGGACTTCCTCCGGCACCTGGACGGCTGAACGCCCCGCCGGCTGCCCCGGCCGACTGCCCCGCCGGCCGCTTCGGGCGGCCGCTTCGGCGGTCGCCCGAACGGGCCCGCCCGGCTCCTCCTACCGCCGTACCCCGGAGCGCGTGACCGTGCGTCAGACCGGAAGGAGCCGGGCGATCAGCTCGCCGAGCCGTCGGGCGTTGCGGCAGGGGTGCATCTCCACCGCCTCCGCGTAGGCGAGCGCGGCGGAGTCACCGGTGCCCCAGAGCGCGGACTGCTCCGGATTGAGCCAGTACACCCGGCGTGCCCGGGCGGCGATCAGCCGCAGCGCGGCCACGTTCGGGTCGCGGTGGTTGTTCCGGGCGTCGCCGAGCACCAGCACGCTGGTCCGCGGGCCGACCGCGTCCAGGTGGTGCTCGGCGAACTCGCCCAGCGCCGAGCCGTAGTCGCTGTTGCCGTGGTGGCCCATCACCTTGGCCTCGGTGAGGATCCGCCGGGCCAGCGCGGCCGGGTCGCCGCTGCCGCCACCGCCCGCGGTGAGCATCGCCGTCACCTCGGCGGTGCGGTTCACGAAGGCGAACACCCGGACCTTGCTGAACTGGTCGTTCATCGCCTGCACCAGCAGCATGGTGAAGTCCGCGAAGCCGGCCACCGAGCCGGAGATGTCGCAGAGCAGCACGATCTCCGGCCGGGCCGGCCGGCGCAGCCGGTACGCCGGGCGCAGCGGCACGCCCCCGGTGGAGAGCGAGCGGCGCAGGGTGCGGCGCAGGTCGATCCGGCCGCGTGCGGCCCGGCGCCGCCGCGCGGCCAGTCGAGTGGCCAGCTTGCGCGCCAACGGGTGCACGGTCCGCCGTAGTTCGGCGAGCTGGTCGCGGCCGGCCGCGAGGAAGTCGATCCGGTCGGCGGTGGGCGCGACGGCGCGCTCGGCGATCCGCTCGGTGCCGCGCAGCTCGGCGACCCGGCGGCGCGCCTCGGTGCCGACCATCGCGCGGAAGCCCTGGATGCGGCGGCGGATCTCGTCGGCGAGCAGCCGGTCGGAGACGTCGGCCGGGGTGTCGGGAGCCGGGCCGTCGCGCAGTGCCGCCAGTACGCGGGCCAGCAGGGTCTCGGGCGCGAGCCGGCCGAGCGTCTGGTGGGCGGACCAGCCGTCCGAGCCCGGGGTGGAGCCGACGCCGTACCGGCCGAACGCGGCCACCGCCTCGCCGGCCAGCCGGGCCTGTGCCGCCCGGTCGTCGGCGGCCAGTGCGGCGGCGAGGCGCTCGCGCAGGCTCTCGCGCAACGCCTCGGGATCCGCGGCGCCGGGGGCGCCGGGGCCGCCGGCGGCATCGGAGGCCTCGGCCCCGTCCGCCGCCGCGCCGGCCCGGGCCGCCTCGGGCGCGCCGACGCCGAGCGGGAAGTACAGGTCGAAGGCGGCGTCGTAGACGCCGCGCTGCGCCTCGGAGCGGAGCAGCGCGGCGGCCAGCCCGGCGCGCAGCTGCTCGCGGTCGGCGAGGCCGAGGACGTCCGTGACGGCGGCCGCGTCGACCGTCTCGGCCGGGCCGATCCGCAGGCCGTGGCCGCGCAGCGCCCGGACGAGTCCTGTGAGCCGGGCGGCGACGTCGGCCCGCTCCGGCTCGGGGGGAACGCTCATGCCGGGGTGAGCTTCTGGGCGGCCTTCTGGACGTCGTCCTGGTGCTTGAGGATGACCCCGAGGGTGTCGCGGACCACCGCCTCGTCCAGGGTGTCCGCCCCGAGCGCGAGCAGGGTGCGGGCCCAGTCGATGGTCTCGGCCACCGAGGGCGCCTTGCGCAGCTCCATCGCCCGGAGCGCCCCGACCACCCGCACCAGCGACTCGGCGAGGGCGGCGTCCAGGCCGGGGACCTTGAGCCGGACGATGCGGCGCTCCAGCTCGGCGTCGGGGTAGTCGAGGTGGAGGAAGAGGCAGCGGCGGCGCAGCGCCTCGGAGAGGTCCCGGGTGGCGTTGGAGGTGAGCAGGACGAAGGGCCGCCGGGTCGCGGTGATGGTGCCCAGCTCCGGGACGGTGACCTGGAAGTCGCTGAGCACCTCCAGGAGCAGCGCCTCCACCTCGACGTCGGCCTTGTCCATCTCGTCGATCAGCAGCACGGTCGGCTGGTCGCCCCGGATGGCGGTCAGCAGCGGCCGGGTGAGCAGGAACTCCTCGCCGAAGATGTCGGAGCGGGCCTGGTCCCAGCCCTCGTCGCGGCCGGCGGTGATCCGCAGCAGCTGCTTGGCGTGGTTCCACTCGTAGAGCGCGCGGGCCTCGTCGATGCCCTCGTAGCACTGCAGCCGGACGAGCCGGGCCCGCCCGATCTCGGCCACGGCCTTGGCCAGCTCGGTCTTGCCGACCCCGGCCGGGCCCTCGACGAGCAGCGGCTTGCCCAGCCGGTCGGCGAGGAAGACGGTGGTGGCCACCGCGGTGGAGGCCAGGTAGCCGGCCCCGGCCAGTTGGGCGGCGGCGTCCGCCGCCGACTCGAAGAACCCGGTGCCGTCGCCGCCCATGTGCTCCACTCCCCGTCCGCCCGGCCCGCCGTTGTGCCCTGCACCTTACCGGCCGGTCACTTCGCTGTCCCGGGTGTGGGGGGCCCGCACGGGGACGGCGGGCGGCGGACGGCCACCTGCGCCCGCCGCCCGCCGCCCGTAGTCCGTCGCGGTCTACCGCGCCGGGCCGGCGGTCAGTTCACGTAGACGTGCGGGCTGCCGGCCAGCGAGCTGTCGACCACCGGGCCGTACGTCGCCGAGAACCAGCCGGTCGCGAAGCAGGTGCTCGGGCCGGAGACCTTGCTGAACGGCTGGGCGGCGAAGCCGATCGTCTGCCCGGTGTTGTTGGTGGTGCCGGCGATGCTGCCGGGCGCGCGGTAGACGCAGGTCGTGGTGCCGAGGATGGTGTTCAGCACCACCGTGGTCTGCAGCGGGCCCGCGCCGCCCGGGCCGAGCGTGACGGGGTTGCCCGCGGCGTCGCTCACCGCGTTGGTGTACGGCAGGTTGTTGACCGTGATGCTCTGCACGGACACGACGCCGAGGACGTTGGCGGTGCAGGAGCCGAAGGTGTGGCTGTTGAGCTGCTCGGTGGCCACGCCCGGCGCGTCCGGGTTGGCGGTGACGGTCGCCGAGAAGGAGGAGACGGCACACTTGATGCCGCTCGTCCCGCTCGCGCTGGAGTAGAAGGTGGCGTAGCTGCCGGGGGCCAGGTTGGCGGTCAGCACGTCGCCGACGGCGACGGCGGTGCCGCCGGCGCCGCCGTGGGTCAGGACGGCGGGGCCGGCCGCCTGGGCGGGGGCGCCGGTGGCGGTGGCCAGGGCGACGGCGGCCAGGGCCGCGGCGCCGAGGATGCGGCGGATGCGCATGAGGGTGCCTCTCTCCGTGCGGAGTCGGGTGGGGGAGCCCGCGCGGTCACGCCGGGCTAGCGCGCGGCGGGACGGTGCCGGGGTGACGCGCCGTGGCGCGCGTCGGCGCGTCGGCGGTGCGGTGTGGGGGAGGGCGCGTCCGGTGGTGCGGCGGGCCCGGCGCCACGGGCCCGCCGTACGGCGAGGAGGTGCGGGGAGTGCGTGAGGTGCACGACGACGGCTGCCACCGCCGCATGCCTTCGCCATACTGAGCAGTCGGAACGCGTGAGGGTTTCCGGCGACTGAGCGCCGTCCGATTGGAAACCTGCGAGTGTTGTAAACCAGCCCTTGCGTCAATGTCAAGACACAGCACGGGAGTTGGCGATGAACCCGGATGCCCTCCACGGCGCCGAGGCGCTGCTGCTGCCGGGCGCGCGCACCGGCCGCGACCCGGCCCGCTCGATCAAGCGCGGCCCGAGCCGGCTGCCGCCCGGGGTGGTGGCCGCCACCCAGCGCGAACGGCTGCTCGACGGCCTGGTCCACACCGTGGCCCAACACGGCTACCAGCACGCCACGGTGAGCGACATCTGCCGCGCGGCGGGGGTGACCAGGCCGGTCTTCTACGAGCTGTTCAGCGGCAAGGAGGACGCCTTCCTGGCCGCCCACCGGTACGGCACCGGGGTGGTCATCCGGCGGATGGCGGCGGCCTTCGCGGCGGCACCCGACTGGTGCACCGGCATCCGCGAGGCGCTGCGCGCGCTGCTCAACCTGCTGGCCGGCGTCCCGGCGTTCGCCACCATGGCGGTCATCGAGATCGAGGCGGTCGGCCCGGCGGGACGGCGCGAGATCGCCCAACTCCTGGGCCGGTTCCGGGTGTTCTTCGCCGAGGTGCCCGAACCGCCGGGCGGTGTCGGGGCGGAGGCGCTGGTGGACGCGGTGGTCGGCGGCGTCTACCGCACCCTCCACCGGGCGGTGGACGCCGGCCGCACCGAGGAACTGCCCGAGCTGCTCCCGGCGTTGAGCCTGTTCTGCCTGGCGCCGTTCCTCGGTCCGGCCGAGGCGCAGCGTCGGCTCGCGGCCGGAACTGACTGATCATCACGTCCTTCGTCGTGCACGACCGGTGATCCTTCGTGCACCCGTATTGACCGACCCGATACCGGGCAGTAGCTTCCTGGTTACCGCCTGCGGTCGACCGGGCCGCCCCGCTGCCACGGGGCGGCCCGTCGGTCGGCCGCGGAACGCTGTCCGCGCCAGGGCAACGTGCCAGTGCCTGCACATCCCACCACCCGAGGGAGCACACATGGCCACGTCCGAGGACGCCGCCCCCACGCCCGGAACCACCGCCGCACCCGCCGGGGCGAGAAGAGGCCGGGTCCGGCTGCGGCGCACCGCGCTGATGGCCGTGCCCGCCGTCGCCGCCGGTGCCGTCCTGATGACGCTCACGGCGCAGGGCGTGCTCGCCGCCCAGTTCGCCATCTCCGGCATGCCGTTCACCGTCACCGCCGACAACCTGGACGGCGTCGGCTTCGAGCAGTTCGGCAGTCTGGACCACATGATCGAGGGCAGCCCGAACCAGGGCGACACCGGCGGACAGGTGCTGGTCGCCGTGTCGGCGATCAAGCAGGCCGAGCTGACCAAGCTCTGCCAGAGCGTCGACCTCGGCGGCATCAACCTGCTGATCAAGGCCGGCGATGCCGGCACCCCGGTCACCGCCACCGACCTGACCACCGACTCCGACCTGCTCTCCGGCGACGCGTCGTTCAAGAACATCGAGATCGGCGGCGACGCCAGCACGTTCACCAAGGCGGGCGTGAAGGGCCTGCCGGGCGTGTTCGGGCAACAGGCCGACACCGTCAACATCAAGAACCTGCGGCAGCACAACTACGCCACCACCGCGGGCGCCTTCAAACTGCCCAACCTGCGGCTGAGCTTCAGCTCGGAGGGCTGCTGACGGTGGCCGATCCCGTACCCGAAGCGACCGCCGGCACCGAGCCGTCCGGGGCGCCGGGCGCGTCCGGGGCGCCGGGCCCGTCAGCGGCGTCCCCGGCTCCACCCGAGACTGCCCGCTCGGCCCGGGGCTGGCGCGGCTGGCGCGGCCGGCGGCCGTTCTGGGGCGGCCTGCTGGTGCTGCTGGGCGGCGCCGAGATCCTCTTCACCCTGCGGGCCCCGCTGCCCGTCGTCCTGCACATCGGGATGCAGGGGCTGGCCGGCTACCTGGTACCGGTCGTGATGGTGATCTGCGGCGCCCTCATCCTGCTCAACCCCACCCAGCGGCTGTTCTACTCCGTCCTCGCCGTGCTGAGCTCGCTGGCCAGCTGGATCACCTCCAACCTGGGCGGCTTCCTGCTCGGCATGATCCTCGGCGTCCTCGGCGCCTGCCTCACCTTCGGCTGGCTGCCCGACCAACCCCCGCGCCGCCGTCGGCTCCGCCGCGCGGCCCGCACCGAGCCGGCCGGACCGGCCCAGACCGCCTGAGCCGACCCGGCCCCACCGCGGCGCCCCGCCTCCCGTGATGAGAGAGCACCGGAGGCGGGGCGTCGTGGCCATCGTGCCGGCCGGGCGTCGGGGTGGTGTGGTGCGGGGCGGGAAGTCGGGGGCGAGGGGGGTCAGATGGTGGAGGTGTCGATGACGAAGCGGTAACGGACGTCGCTGGCCAGGACGCGGGCGTAGGCCTCGTTGATCTGGTCGGCGCGGATCAGCTCGATCTCGGCGCCGATGCCGTGCTCGGCGCAGAAGTCCAGCATCTCCTGGGTCTCCGGGAGGCCGCCGATCATCGAGCCGGAGAGCGACTTGCGGCCCACGAGGAGGGCGTGGGCGTTGACCGTGACCGGCTTCTCGGGGGCGCCGACCTGGACGAGCGTCCCGTTCGTCTTCAGCAGGCCGAGGTAGGCGCTGAGGTCGAGGTCGGCGGAGACGGTGTTGACGATCAGGTCGAAGGTGCCGGCCAGGTCGGTGAAGGTGGCCGGGTCGGAGGTGGCGCGGTAGTCGTCGGCGCCGAGCTTGAGGCCGTCCTCGCGCTTGCGCAGCGACTGGCTGAGCACGGTGACCTCCGCGCCCATGGCGTGCGCGATCTTCACGCCCATGTGCCCGAGGCCGCCGAGGCCGACGATCGCGACCCTCTTGCCCGGCCCGGCGCCCCAGTGGTTGAGCGGCGAGTACAGGGTGATGCCGGCGCAGAGCAGCGGGGCGGCGACGTCCAGCGGCAGCGCGTCCGGGATGCGCAGCGCGTACCCCTCGTCCACCACCAGCTGGGTGGAGTAGCCGCCGTAGGTCGGCTCGCCGTCGCGGCCGACGCCGTTGTAGGTGAAGACCGCGCCCGAGGCGCCGGTGCAGAACTGCTGCAGCCCGGCCCGGCAGTTGTCGCACTCGCGGCAGGAGTCGACGAAGCAGCCGACCCCGACCCGGTCGCCGACCGCCCAGCGGGTCACGCCCGGGCCGACCTCGGCGACCACACCGGCGATCTCGTGGCCCGGCACCATCGGGAAGATGCCGTCGCCCCAGTCCTCGCCGACCTGGTGGATGTCGGAGTGGCAGATGCCCGCGAAGCGGACGTCGATCAGGATGTCGTGCGCGCCCAGCGCCCGGCGCTCGATGGTGGTCTTCGCGAGCGGTGCCTTCGGCGCGGGGGCGGCGTACGCGGCGACGGTCCGCGGCGTCTGGTTCGTCGCGCTCGTCCCGTTCATCGGGTTCGTGGCGTTCATCGTGTTCGTCGTGTTCGTCATGTGCTCCAGCCTGCGGCGGCTCGCCGCCGGTAACCAGATCAGCACTTGTCGTACGCACCCCGGTCGTACGCACGCCCAACGTACGACTGGCAGCCTCACCCTCATACTGGCCGCATGGACCAGCGCACCGAACTCAGCGAATTCCTCCGGTCGCGGCGGGCCCGGCTGCGGCCCGAGGACGTCGGCCTGCCCGACACCGGCGGGCGGCGGCGCGTCCCCGGGCTGCGCCGGGAGGAGCTGGCGCAGCTGGCGGGTGTGAGCACGGCCTACTACATCCGGCTGGAACAGGGCCACGGCGAGTCCGTCTCCGCCGCCGTGCTCGACTCGATCGCCCGCGCCCTGCGGCTCACCACCGCCGAGCGCGAACACCTCCAGCGGATCACCAAGCCGGTCCGCCGCCGGAGCGGGCGCGCCGCGGCCGCCCGTCCGCAGCAGGTCCGCCCGGCGCTGCGGCAGTTGCTCGACGCGATGGAGGGCGTGCCCGCGTACGTGCTCGGCCGGCGGCTGGACGTCGTGGGTTGGAACCGGCTCGGCAACGCGCTGCTCGGCGACTTCGCCGCGATGCCGCCCGAGCAGCGCAACATGGCCTGGCACGTCTTCCTCGACCCGGCCGCGCGCGAGTTGTACGACGACTGGGAGGGCAAGGCCACCGACGTGGTCGGCATCCTGCGGCTGGACGCCGGGCGCGACCCCGACGACCCCCGGCTCACCTCGCTGATCGGTGAACTCTCGCTCAAGAGCGCCGACTTCCGACGGCTCTGGGCCGCCCACGACATCCGCGACAAGGGTCACGGCACCAAGGAGCTGCACCACCCGGTGGTCGGCCGGCTGACCCTGCGGTACGAGACCCTGCGCCCGGCCGGCGACCCGGACCTGGTGCTGGTCACCTACCACGCCGACCCCGGCTCGACCTCAGCCGAGTCACTCCGGCTGCTGGCCAGTTGGGTCGCTACCGCCCCGGTGGCGGGATCGGGCGCCGGCCGCGGTCCCGGACCCGGCCGGGGCTCCGGTGGCGACTCCGGCGGCGTCGAGGGGCGGGCCGGCGGCGCCGGGACGGCGGGCCGGGAGTCCCCTTCGCAGGCGCCGCGTTAGTCCGGAGGTCCCGGTCCGGGCGGGACCGCCGGCCCTGTTCCCGGCCTGCCGGCCGGGCGTTCACTGGACCTGTCGCCGTCCGGGCCCCGCCCTGCCCGGAAACCGCTCGCCATGGTGAACCGTGGTCGTCCGTAAGGGAACTGACGGATGGTTAGGCTGCTGATCCATGGAGACCAGCAGCACCACCGAGTACGACCGGTTGATCGCGCGCCACCAGGCCATGCTCCTGCGCCGGCAGCTCCTCGCGCCGGCGCCGAGCCACCGGGACGCGGTGTCGCCGCCCGGCGGCGACGCCGGCCGCCGCGGCACCGGCCAGGCCGGAGCGGGCCACGACGGTCACGACGCCACCGGCTACGACGGTCACGACGGCGCGGGCTACGCGGGCTACGACGGCGCGGGCTACGACGGTGCCGGCGACCAGCGGCTGATCCTGCGCGCCCTCGGCCTGGTCACCCCGTTCGCCGACCTGATCGACCACCTGTACGCGTTCATGTTCGCCCGCCGCCCGTACCTGCGCGCGCTCTTCCCCGCCTCGATGGAGTTCCAACAGACCCACCTGGCACGGATGTTCACCTACCTGGTCGAGCACCTCGACCGGCCCGACGAGCTCGCCGACACGCTCGCCCGGCTCGGCCGGGACCACCGCAAACTCGGCGTCCGGCCGGTCCACTACGAGGCCTTCGAGGAGGCGTTGTGCGAGGCGCTCCGGCACCGGGCCGGCTCGGGGTGGACGGGCGAGCTGGAGGCGGCGTGGGTCCGGATGATCCGGTTCGGCGTCGCGGCCATGGTGGCCGGCGCCGAGTCCGCGCTCACCGAACCCCCGTACTGGCACGCCGTGGTGGTCGGCCACGAGCGCCGCCGCCCCGACCTCGCCGTGCTCCGGGTCCGCACCGGCGAGCCCTACCCGTACCGCGCCGGCCAGTACGGCACCGTCGAGCACCCGCTGCTGCCGCACACCTGGCGCCAGTACTCGATGGGCTGCGCGCCGCGCCCCGACAACGAGGTGGAGTTCCACGTCCGCCGCACCGGCCCGGGCGGCGTCAGCGCGGCCCTGGTCGAGCGGACCGCCGTCGGCGACCGGCTGCGGCTCGGCCCGCCGCGCGGCTCGCTGATGCCCGAGGACGACACCCGCGACCTGCTGCTGGTGGCCGGAGGCACCGGGCTGGCGCCGATGAAGGCGATCGTCGAGCAGCTGGCCGCGCACCGCCCGCGCGGCCGCAAGGTCCACCTGTTCGTCGGCGCCCGGGACCGCGCCGACCTCTACGACTGGCCCGCGCTCGCCGAACTCGGCGGCCGCAAGCCATGGTTGGAGCTGGTCCCGGTCGCCGACGACGGTCCGGCGGGCCGCCGCCGGCTCGCCGAGGCGGTCGGCCGCGGCGGCGACTGGAGCGACCACCTCGCCTGCGTCAGCGGGCCGGCCGGCCTGGTGGACGAGGTGCGCACTCGGCTGGTCGCCGCCGGCCTGCCGCCCGCCCGCGTCCACCACGACCCGGTGGCCCGGCGCTGAAGCCCCCGCTCACCGGGTACTCGTCGGCCCGCCGGGGCCCTGCTCGCCCGAGGCCCGCCGGCCCGCCGAGGGCCCCGGCCCGCCGAGGGCCCCGGATCGCCGGCCCGCCGAGGCCCCGGCCCGCCGGACCGCCCGCCTACCGGAAGCAGTACGAGTCCGAGGAGGCGTCCCCGCCCGCCAGGTGCGTCTGGTGCACCCGCAGCCCCCGGAACTCCGCCCCGTGCGGGTAGAACCGCTGGTCGACGGTCAGGCCGCCCGCCTCGGTGCCGGCGTCCAGCTTGACCAGCCACGGCTCGATGCCGTCCGGGTAGAACTGGTCGTCCCAGGCGCCGTACAGCGAGTTGGTGAGGTACAGCCGCCGCCCGTCCCGGCTGATCTCGACCATCTGCGGCGCGCCGCTCAGCGGCCGGTCCGGCTCGGCCGGGTGCGGCGTCCGCGCGGCCACCCCGCCCAGGCGCACCGAACCGGCGAGCCGCGGGCGGAACGGGTCGGAGACGTCGTACTGGAACAGCTCGCCGGTGCCCCAGGCGGAGACGTACAACCAGCGGTCGTCCACCGACAGGTTGATGTCCGTCACCAGCGGCGGCACCGCCCCGAACGGCTGCAGGGCCGGCGGCAGGTCCTCGGCCTTCGCCGGCTCGGCCGGTATCTCGATCACCTTGCGCGCGGTGAACGCCGCGCCGTCCCGGTACCAGAGCCAGACCGAGGCGGAGAGGTCCTCCACGTTGGCGACCACGCCCACGAACCCCCACTCGGCCTGCGGGTCGTGCGCCGGCCGCAGCTCCAGCACCATCTGGTACTGGTCGCCGAGGTCGACCCGCTGCAGGTGCCGACCCGAGTCCAGCTCCCAGAAGTGCAGCGCGTGCCCGTACGCGCGGCCCAGCAGCAGCTCCGGCACCACCCCGTCCTCGACCATCCGCGGCGTGCCCCACTCGCTGGTCACGCCCACGTTGGTCCCCAGGTGCCACCACACGTCGTAGGCGAGGTGCTGCGGCCCGCGTTCCGTCTCCCAGGCGCGCAGCACGTCGAAGGTGGTGTGGTCGAGCAGCGCCACCCCGCCCGGCCCGTCGGCGCCGTCCCCGCCGCCCAGGCAGGACAGGAAGACGCCGTCCGGCCCGCAGTGCAGCGTGTGCGGCCGCGAGTACCCCGCTCTGGCCGCCAGCTCCTCCGCCGGCACCGTCTTCACCAGCCGCGGCCGCACCGGATCCGGCCGGGTGTCCATCACGTGCAGCCGGGACGACCGCAGCCCGGGCAGCAGCAGGTACCGCCGCTCCGGGCTCTGGTGGCAGGCGTGCGCCAGCGCGCTGGAGCAGGCGTTCCAGCCGAAGTGGTGCAGCTCGTCGCCGAGCCCCGGCAGTTCGGCGAAGTTGAGCACTCGCCCGTACGTTGCGGAGGCCGGATCGGTGTCCACGGTGATCAGCGCGTCCGGCCGCCGCGCCGACCGGTCGAACCCGGCCACGTAGGCCAGCTTCTCCGGCGGTGCGGCGATCGCCTCGGCGGGCGTCCGGTAGAGGGACGGGTCGCCGTGACCGGCCTTCGGGTGGTGCCCGTGCGGCATGCTGACTCCTCAACTCGCTTCATCGACAAGGGGAGTGGCGGTGGCCCGGGTAGCGTTCCACAGGACCACGGGCGCACAGCAGGCGCACCGGGAGCGGGGGAGCACCCGCGGCGCGGTGACCGCGGTGCCGCGCGCCCGGCTACCGGCCGGTATCGTCGGTGCTCCCGACGCACCGGGCCGGTCACGACCGGCCGGCCGGACCGCGTCGAGCAGGTCACGTCGGAGCAGGTCACGGCACGTCGGAGCACGTCGGAGCAGGTCGGAGCAGAGGAATGGGAACGACGGGCATGGAATTCCGGGAAGACATTCTGGGCGCCCCCTACGAGTCGGTCGAGCTGCCGCTCACCCCCGACGAGGAGGGCGACGTCAGCGCCACCCTGGTCCGGCGGCTGGTCCCCGGCAGCGACCGCGCCGTGCTGTACGTCCACGGCTACGTCGACTACTTCTTCCAGACCCACCTGGCCGACCACTACGTGGAACGCGGCTACTCCTTCTACGCCCTCGACCTGCGCAAGTACGGCCGCTCGCTGCGCCCCCACCACTCGCCGAACTTCGTCCGCGACCTCGCCGCCTACGACGAGGAGCTGGACGCGGCCGTCCGGATCATCCGCGAGCAGGACGGCCACCGGCAGCTGCTGGTCAACGGCCACTCCACCGGCGGCCTGGTCACCGCGCTCTGGGCCGGCCGGCGGGCCGGGCGGGGAGTCGTCGACGGGCTCTTCCTCAACAGCCCGTTCCTCTCCATGCCCGCCGGCCCGGCCGTCCGGGCCATCGGCGCGCCCGCGGTCGACGCGCTCGGCCGCTTCGCCGGCACCCGCAAGCTCCCCTCGACGCTCAACCCGCACTACGTGCACAGCCTGCACCGCGCCCACCGCGGCGAATGGGAGTTCGACCTCCGGCTCAAGCCCGCCGAGGGCTTCCCGCTGTACGCCGGCTGGCTCGCCGCCATCCAGCGCGGCCAGCGGCAGGCCCGGCGCGGCCTCGGCATCGACGTCCCCGTGCTGCTGATGGCCTCCACCGCGTCGATCTCCACCACCAAGTGGCAGGCCGCCCTGCACCACGCCGACGCCGTGCTGCGCGCCGACGACATCGCCGCCGTCGGCCCGCGGCTCGGCCGGCACGTCACCATCGTCCGGATCAAGGGCGGCGTGCACGACCTCGTCCTCTCCGGGCCGGACGCCCGCGCCCAGTTCTTCACCGAGCTCGACCACTGGCTCGACGCCTACCTGCCAGCCCCGGAGCGCGCCGAGTGACCACCGAAGACCCCGTCCCGGTCGCGCGCAGGACCGACCTCGGGCTGGCCAAGCTGATGCCCGACATCGACCACGACGGCGGCTGGCTGCTCACCCTGGACGACACCCCGCAGTCCTACGTCGACCTGGGCGACCCCACCCACCTGGAGTTCGAGTACACCCGGCGGCTCGGCCACCTCGTCGACGCCGTCGCCCCCGCCGGGCAGCCGCTCGACGCGCTCCACCTCGGTGGCGGCGCCCTCACCGTCCCGCGCTACCTCGCCGCCACCCGCCCCGGCTCGCGCCAGCAGGTGGCCGAGGTCGACGGCCCGCTGCTCGCCCTGGTCGAGGAGCACCTGCCCTGGCGGGGGCCCGGCGTCGACATCACCGCCACCGTCGGTGACGCCCGGGCCGCGCTCGCGGCCGTCCCGGCCGGCTCGGTGGACCTCGTCGTCGCCGACGTCTTCCACGGCTCCCGCACCCCCGCGCACCTCACGTCGGTGGAGTTCCTGCGGCTGGCGGCCGCCGCCCTGCGCCCCGGCGGCTGCTACGCCGCCAACCTCGCGGACGGGCCGCCGCTCGCGTTCGCCCGCGCCCAGGCGGCGACCCTGCGCAGCGTCTTCCCGGAGACCTGCCTGATCGCCGAGGCGCCGGTGCTGCGCGGGCGCCGGTACGGCAACATCCTGCTGGTCGGCTCGACGGCCCCGCTCCCGGTGGCGGACCTGGCCCGCAGCCTGGCCGCCGACATCTTCCCGGCCCGCCTGACGGACGGCGCCGACCTCGCCGCGTTCTGCGGCCGCACCCCGGTGGTGACGGACGCCGACGCGACGGACAGCCCGCCACCCCCGGACGGCGCGTTCAGCGTCGGGTGACCGCGAGCCGCCGGGTCGGGGACGGGCCGCCGGGTCGGGAGGCTCGCCGGTAGGGGGCCGGGCCGCCGGAGCAGGAAGCTCGCCGGTCGGGGACGGGCCGCCGGGTCGGGAAGCGCCACCCCGGCGTGCAGGGGCGCCCTCCCCGGCGCGCCGTGACGCCGTGCGCCCGGTTCGTGCGCCCGTGGGTGTCAGAATCGGCGGGTCCATGCCGGGAGCGCAGGCCGGGAGAGCAGGCGCGGGCCAGAGGGAGCGCGGGATGAGCAGCGGGGAGCGGCCGGAGCTGGGCGCGGTGCCGGAGACGGCGCTGTGGACGCTGTGGCACCGGGCGGTGGAGGCGCGCCGGCCGGACACCGTGCTCCACGACCCGAAGGCCGTCGAACTGGTGGAGCGGATCGACTACCCGTTCGCCGAGCGGTTCGGCCGGGGAGCGGCCGTCGCCCAGATCCAGGCCCTGCGCGCCGCCTGCTTCGACCGCGAGGTCGAGGACTTCCTCGCCCGCCACCCGCGCGGCACGGTGGTCTGCCTCGGCGAGGGCCTGGAGACCCAGGCCTGGCGGGTGGACAACGGTCGCGCCCACTGGCTCTCCGTCGACCTGCCGGAGACCGCCGCCCTGCGCGAGCGCCTGCTGCCACCGGACGAGCGCCACCGGATCCTCGCCTGCTCGGCCACCGACCCGCGCTGGATGGACGAGGTCGAGACCCCCCACGGGGTGCTGGTCAGCGCCCAGGGCCTGCTGATGTACCTCCGGCCGCCGCAGGTGCGCGCCCTGATCGCGGGCTGCGCCGAACGCCTTCCGGGGGCGACGTTCCTGCTGGACACCGTGCCGCGCTGGTTCGGCCGGCTCACCGTGAGCGGCCGGGTGCGCAGCCACGGGTACCAGGCGCCGCCGATGCCGTGGGCGATGGACGCGGACGAGCGGGGCAAGCTCCGCACCGCCAGCCCGGCGGTGGCCGCGGTCCGGGACGTGCGGCCGACCGGCGGGCGCGGCCTGGTCGGCGCCCTGCTGCCGCTCGCGCTGAGCGTCCCCCCGCTGGCCACCCGCCGCCCCGCGGTCACCGCCCTGGACTTCGCGGGCCGGCCCTGAGCCGCACTCCGGGCGGTCGCGGGGCGCCGCGCACTCGGCGGAAAAGATCATCACCGGTGGCCGGGCCGGAACCACGGCGGCGCGTCGGACGTCCTAGTCGGGGGTGATCGGCCAGGGGGACGGGCCGCCTCGGCACGTTAGGCTGAACTTTCGGGGTGCGGCCTGGGTGCCGTCATCGATCGACGCCGAGACCGCCGGCCAGGCACCACCGGGTGCCGCCACCGCGGCTCGTCCTGCCACGGAGGTAACCGGCCTTGCACATCGACGCCTGGATCGAGAGCGTCCCCTCGACGGCGGTGTACGCGCTCGTCGGCCTGATCATCGGGCTGGAGTCGCTGGGCATCCCGCTGCCCGGTGAGATCGCGCTGGTCACGGCCTCGCTGATGGCGGTCAAGGGCAACGTGAGCCCCGTCGGGGTGGCGGTGGTCGCGATCCTCGGCGCGATCATCGGCGACTCGATCGGGTACTCGATCGGGCGCAAGGGCGGCAAGCCGCTGTTCGAGAAGCTCGGGCGGAAGTTCCCCAAGCACTTCGGGCCGTCCCACCTGGCCACCGCGGAGCGCTCGTTCCAGAAGTGGGGGATGTGGGCGGTCTTCTTCGGCCGGTTCATCGCTCTGCTGCGCATCTTCGCCGGGCCGCTCGCCGGCGCGCTGAAGATGCCGTACTGGAAGTTCCTGATCGCCAACGTGCTGGGCGGCGTGGTCTGGGCCGGCGGCACGACGCTGCTGGTCTACAAGGTGGGCAAGAGCATCGAGCCGTGGCTGTCCCGGTTCTCGTGGGCGGGTCTGGCCGCGGCGGTGCTGGTCGGCGCCGGCTCGGCCTGGATCATGAAGCGTCGGGCCGCCAAGGCGCACGCCGCGATCGAGGCCGAGGAGGCGGCGGTCGCGGCCGCGAAGGCGCCCGTCGCGGACTGACGGCCCGCGGGCGCCGACCCGGGCGTCGTCGGGCCCCCGGAGTAGCATCGGCGGGAACGTGCCGATCACGCACCGTACTGGAGGGTCCGATGACGCAGCAGGCGCAGCCGACGTGGGACGCCGTGGACGCGTACTTCTCCGAGCAGCTGATCGGGCACGACCCGGTGCTGGAGGCCGCGGTGGCCGCGGCCGACGCGGCGGGGCTGCCGCACATCGCGGTGGCGCCCAACCAGGGCAAGCTGCTGCACCTGCTGGCCCTCACCGCGGGTGCGCGCCGCATCCTGGAGGTCGGCACGCTCGGCGGCTACAGCGCGATCTGGCTGGGCCGGGCGCTGCCCGCCGACGGCACGCTGATCACGCTGGAGCTGGACCCGGTGCACGCCGAGGTGGCGCGCGGCAACCTCGCCCGGGCCGGGCTGCAGCAGGTGGCCGAGGTCCGGGTCGGCCGCGCCGCCGACTCGCTGGCCGCCCTGGTGGCGGACGGCGTCGAGCCCTTCGACCTGGTCTTCATCGACGCGGACAAGCCGGGCAACCCCGAGTACTTCGCCCGCGCGCTGGAGCTGACCCGGCCCGGCTCGCTGATCGTGGTCGACAACGTGGTGCGCGGCGGGGCGGTCGCCGACGCGGCGAGCACCGATCCGGCGATCACCGCCACCCGCCGGCTGCACGAGCTGATCGCCGACGAGCCGCGGGTGACGGCGACGTCCGTGCAGACCGTCGGCAGCAAGGGCTACGACGGCTTCACGCTGGCCCGCGTCCAGAGCTGACCGTCCGGAGCTGACCGTCCGGAGCCGACCGTCCGGAGCTGACCGTGGCGTACGCAGGAGCCTGACCGCGGCGTGCGCACGTGCGAGCAAGTGCAAGCAAGAGAAGAGAGACACCATGCGGATCGGACTGCTGGGTACCGGCCCCTGGGCCGAGCGGGTGCACGCGCCCGTCCTCGCCGAGCACCCCTCCTTCGAGTTCGCGGGCGTCTGGGGCCGCCGGCCCGAGGCGGCCGAGGCACTGGGCGCGGCGCACGGCGTGCCCGGGTACGCGGACCTCGACCGGCTGCTCGCCGAGGTGGACGCCGTCTCGATCGCCCTGCCGCCGGCCGTCCAGGCCGACCTGGCGGTGCGGGCCGCCGGGGCCGGCTGCCACCTGCTGCTCGACAAGCCGGTCGCGCTGACCGTCCCGGACGCGCGGCGGGTGCTGGAGGCGAGCCTCGCCCACCGCGTCGCCTCGGTGGTGTTCTTCACCGTCCGCTTCGGCGGCGAGCAGCTGCCGTGGATCGAGAAGCAGGCCGCGACCGGGGGCTGGTTCACCGGCCGCTCGGACTGGCTCGGCTCGGTGTTCGCCCCCGACAGCACCAGCCCGTACGCGGCCTCGCCGTGGCGGCGGGAGAAGGGCGCGCTCTGGGACGTCGGCCCGCACGCGCTCTCCGTCCTGCTGCCCGTCCTCGGGGACGCCACCCTGGTCACCGCCGTGGCCGGTCCGCTGGACACCGTCCACCTGGTGCTGCGGCACGCCGGCGGCGCGTCCAGCACCCTCGCGCTCAGCCTGACCGCGCCGGTCGCCGCCGGCGGCACCGGCATGGAGCTGCGCGGCGAGTCCGGGGTCGTCCACCTCCCCGAACGCGGCGAGGGCCCGATCGCCGCCCTCCACCGGGCCCTGGACGCCCTGCACGACTCCGCCCGCTCCGGCACCCCGCACCCGTGCGACGCCGCCTTCGGCCTCCGCGTGGTCGAGATCCTGGCCGCCGCCGAACGCTCCCTCGCCACCGGCACCCCGACCGAGGTCTGACGCCCACCCGGCCGCCGGCCCACGCCGCCGGCGGCCAGGAAGCCGGGGGCCGCGCCGAGCACGGCCCGGATGCCGGCCAGCGGCAGCCCGACCCGGCCCCGAGGGAGGGAGCCTCAGGAGCCCGGGGGTCAGCCCTTCGGGGGCGACCCGGGGCGGCGGTCGGCGGGGCGGGCCGGGGGGATGGGCGGAGCCGGGAAGTCGCGGGGGCCGGTCCACAGGGAGGGGACGGCGTCGCTGCGGCGGGCGAGTTCGTAGGCGAGGGCCTCGTAGTTGACGCGCCAGCCGTGGAAGTGCGGCCAGGCGTCGGGGGTGGGGCGTTCCCGGGGGAAGCCGGCGGCGTTGATCATCGCCACCGCCGCGTCGAACTCGGTGTAGCTGAGCCGGATCGGGGTCTCGGGGGACGGGTCCGGGTCGAAGTCGATGCGCAGCGAGCGGGCGATGTCGCGCAGGGCGGTGAACCCGGCCCGGAGGACGAGCCGGGCCTCGGGCGGGGCGGAACGCGGGTTGACGGCGAGGTGGATCGCGGCCGCGTCCATCACGGCGGTGAGGCCGACCACCCAGCTGCGGTTCGGCTGCGGGGAGCGGAAGGACAGCAGCACGGGGTAGTTGGAGTGGCTCTCGCCGATGTCGGCGGCGAGCCGCTCCCAGTCGCGGTAGAGCTGGGGGAGGGCGGTCTCGGTGTCCACGAGGGACTGGCGGGCGAGCAGTTCGGGCCCCCAGGCGGGTTCGCCGGCCCGGGACTGCAGGAGGGTCACCTCGAGTTCGCGGCGGTTGTAGGCGCCGTACAGGGTGGGCAGGTAGGCGATCTGCAGGGCGATCACCAGCGGTCCGCTGGCGGCGGCCATGAAGTCGATGGCGGAGAGGTGCAGCCGCTCGCCGCTGGCGAAGCCGAGGGTGAAGAGGCTGGAGCCGGCCTCCCGGAAGGACACCGCCCAGTCCAGCTGCGAGGTGCCGTGCAGCAGCAGCGTGTACGCGATCAGCATGGCGCCGAGCCACACCCCGAGCATGCCGAGCAGGATCAGCGGAGCGAGCCAGGTCTGCGCCCGGTCGTGCGCGCGGTAGCCGCCGAACGGTGTCGCGGACCACCGCAGCAGGGTGCGCAGGCTCCGCCAGAGCCGGTGCACCAGGGCGGAGTAGAGGCCGCGCGGGACGACCAGGGTGCGCAGGATGCTGCCGACGGTGAGCAGCAGGAGCAGCACGCCGACCAGGGTGTGGATCAACCTCATGGGGGACATTCTGGCGGTCCGGTCCGGCGCCATTGACACGGCACACCCCCGGGCTGAATGCTAAGCAAGCGCTTAGTCAGTCGGAGTGAGGAGATCGAGCCCGTGCCAGAGAACCCGACCGAGACCCCCGACCCGCCCGGCCTGGATCTCGCCCGGCTCCGCGGCCACCTCGACCGCGAGCTGCCCGGCACGGTGACCGGCCCGCTGCGGGCCCGGCTGATCGAGGGCGGCCGCTCCAACCTCACCTACGTGCTCACCGACGGCACCACCCGGTGGGTGCTGCGCCGGCCGCCGCTCGGGCACGTGCTGGCCACCGCGCACGACATGGGACGCGAACACCGGGTGATGACCGCCCTGCGCGGCACCGGCGTGCCCATCCCCGGCACCCTCCACCTGGACACCGGGACGGAGGTGCTCGGCGCGCCCTGGTACCTGATGGAGTTCGTGCCCGGCACCGCCCACCGGGACGCCGCCCCGCTGGCCGCGCTCGGCCCGGACCGCGTCCACGCCCTCGGCGAGCGGCTGGTCGACACCCTCGCCACCCTGCACCGGATCGACCCGGCCGCCGTCGGGCTGGCCGACTTCGGCCGCCCGGAGGGCTACCTGGAGCGCCAGCTGCGCCGCTGGTCCACCCAGCTGGCCGCCTCCCGCAGCCGCGAACTGCCCGGCGTGGACCGGCTGCACGACCTGCTCGCCACCCGGCTGCCCGCCTCGCCGGCGCCCGCGCTGGTGCACGGCGACTACCGGCTGGACAACGTGCTGATCGACGCCGAGGACACCATCACCGCCGTGCTGGACTGGGAGATGTCCACCCTCGGCGACCCGCTCACCGACGTCGGCCTGCTGGTGATGTACACCGAACTGGCCGGGGTCGGCGGCGGCATCATCCCCTCCGCGGCGACCGCCCCCGGCTTCCCCCCGGCGGGCGAACTCGTCGCCCGCTACGCCGGACTCACCGGCCGCGACGCCGCCGAGCTCGACTGGTACGTCGCCTTCGCCTCCTTCAAGCTCGCCGTCGTCGCCGAGGGCATCCACTACCGCTTCCAGCAGGGTCGCACGCTCGGCGCCGGCTTCGAGCGGGCGGGCGAGATGGCACCCGTCCTGGCCGAGCACGGCCTCACCACCCTCAAGGACCGCTGATGGACTTCGCGTACGACGCCCGCACGCTGGAACTGCGCGAGCGGCTGCTCGCCTTCATGGACCAGCACGTCCACCCCGCCGAGCCGGTGCTGGAGGCCCAGCTCGCCGACCCGGCCCGCCCGCACTGGGACGTCCCGCCGGTCGTCGCCGAACTGCAGGCCGAGGCTCGCAAGCAGGGGCTGTGGAACCTCTTCCTGACGAACCGGCACAGCCTCCCCGGGGAGGAGGGCGCCGGTCTCACCAACCTCCAGTACGCCCCGCTCGCCGAGATCACCGGACGCAGCCCGCAGCTCGCGCCCGTCGCGCTCAACTGCGCCGCCCCCGACACCGGGAACATGGAACTGCTCGCCCAGTTCGGCTCCGCCGAGCAGCGCGAGCGGTGGTTGCGGCCCCTGCTCGACGCGGAGATCCGGTCCGCCTTCGCGATGACCGAGCCCGACGTGGCCTCCTCCGACGCCACCAACGTCGAGACCCGGATCGAGCGCGACGGAGACGCGTACGTGGTCACCGGCCGCAAGTGGTACATCACCGGGGCGATGAACCCGCGGTGCCGGATCCTCATCGTGATGGGCAAGACCGACCCGGACGCCGAGCCGCACCGGCAGCAGAGCATGATCCTCGTCCCGCGCGACACCCCCGGGGTCACCGTCCGGCGCGGCATGAAGGCCTTCGGCTACGACGACGCCGACCACGGCGGCCACGCCGAGGTCCACTTCGACGGCGTCCGCGTCCCCGCTGAGAACCTGATCGGTGAGGAGGGCGCCGGCTTCGCCATCGCGCAGGCCCGGCTCGGGCCCGGCCGGATCCACCACTGCATGCGGGCGATCGGCATGGCCGAACGCGCCGTCGAGCTGATGTGCCGGCGGACGCTGGACCGGGTCGCCTTCGGCCGGCCGCTCGCCGAGCAGGGCGTGGTGCAGGACTGGATCGCCGAATCCCGGGTCCGCATCGAGCAGTTGCGGCTGCTGGTGCTGAAGACCGCCTGGCTGATGGACACCGTCGGCAACCGCGGCGCGCACACCGAGATCCAGGCCATCAAGATCGCCACCCCGCGCACGGTCGAGTGGATCCTCGACAAGGCCGTCCAGGCCCACGGCGCGGCCGGCGTCAGCCAGGACACCCCGCTCGCCCAGCTCTGGGCCGGCAACCGCACCCTCCGGCTCGCCGACGGCCCGGACGAGGTGCACAAGCGCTCGCTGGCCCGGCGCGAGCTGAAGAGGTACCGCTGACCGCGCTGACCCACCGGTGTCATACCCGGGTAGCACCCGGCGGGTTGGCACCGCGGTATGACGTCCCCGCACCACCCCGGCCCGTACTGTCCAGGTACGGGCCGGCCGGACGGCGGCGGGCGATCAGCACGGGGAGCGGGGAACATGCGCGAGCGGGGACAGGGACGGGCGGTACGGACGGGCGCCGCCGCGGTACTGGCGACGACGGCCCTGCTGGGGGTCGCGGCCGCACCGGCGGCGGCGTCCGCACCCGCCGCCGCACCGCGGCAGGCGCAAGCCGCGCTGCCGCAGCCCACCGGACCGTACGCCGTCGGCACCACCGCGCTGCGGCTCACCGACCCCGGCCGACCGGACCCCTGGAAGCCCGGGCGGGTCCGCGAGCTGATGGTCAGCTTCTGGTACCCGGCCACCCGCCCCGCGCACGGCGGCGAACGGGCCCGCTACATGGAGCCCCGCGCGGGCGAGCACTTCGGTGGCCCGGACGGCGCCGGCGTCTTCAACTACCGCACGGAGCCCGGCCGGACGGACTGGTCCGGGGTCCGCACGCACGCCCGCCGCGACGCGCCCGCGCTGCCCGGCGCCGGCCCGCGCCCGGTGGTGCTCTACTCGGCCGGGCTCGGCGACCCGCGCACCTGGGGCACCGGCCTGGCCGAGGACCTCGCCTCCCGCGGCTACGTGGTGGTCACCGTCGACCACCCGTACGACGCCTCCGAGGTGGTGTTCCCGGACGGCACCCGGGCCGACTCCGTCCTGCCCGGCATGGCCGGCCCCGGCCTCGACGTCGGCGCCCTGCTGCGCAAGGTGATGCGGACCCGGGTCGACGACACCCGCCTCGTGCTGGACGAACTCGCCGCGCTGCGCACCGACGGCCGGCTGCCGGCCGCCCTCGCCGCCTCGCTCGACCTCGACCGGATCGGCATGGCCGGCCACTCGGCCGGCGGCTTCACCGCCGCCCAGACCATGCACGACGACCCCCGGATCAAGGCCGGCGTCAACCTGGACGGCCAGCTGCACTTCCCCGGACCGAACGGCCGGGACGGCGTCTTCCTGAGCAGCGTCGCCCAGGACGGCCTGGACCGCCCCTTCCTGCTGATGGGCACCGGCAGCGAGGACTCCGGCGACTACCACCACCAGCCCGGCTGGGACGCCTTCTGGCAGCACACCCGGGGCTGGAAGGCCGACCTCACCCTGACCGGCTCCCGGCACGCCTCGTACACCGACGCGGAGGCCCTGCTGCCCCAACTCGCCCGCCAGGGCGCGATCTCCCCGGAGGCGGTGCGCGACGAGCTGGGCGAGATCGGCCCCGACCGCGCGGTGCTCGCCACCCGCGCGTACGTCGCGTCGTTCTTCGACCGCTGGCTGCGCGGGCACGACGACCACCTGCTCGACGGGCCCTCGCCGCGCTTCCCGGAGATGCGCTTCGAACAGTGACGTCCGAGCTGGTCGGCGCGGAGGCGGTCGGCGGCGCGGACGTCGCCGCGGCGCTCACCCGGACCACCGGCCGGCCGGTGGCGTACCGGCCCGTCCCGCTGGCCGAGGCCCGGGAGACGGTGGCGGCCACCGGAGCGGTGCCGTTCCAGGTGCCGATGCTGCTGAGCACCTACTCGGCGATCGCGCACGGCTTCCTGGACGGGCGGCAGGTCGAGAACGACCTGCCCGCCCTGCTCGGCCGTGCGCCGCGCCCGGCCCTCGACGTCATCGCCGGGGGCACGGACGCGGCCTGGTGACGCCCCCTCCGGTGGCGCGGCGTCACGCGTGGCGTACGTGCGGCGTCACGCGCGGCGTCATGCACAGCGTCACGCGCGGCGTCATGCACGGCGTCACGCTTGACGTCACGCGCCCAGCACCACCACCCGGCCGGTGCTGCGCCCGTCCGCGACCCGCTGGACGGCCTCGGCCGCCCCGGTGAGCGGCAGGCGGTCGCTCACCAGCGGGCGGACCACGCCCGCCTCGGCCAGCTTGGTGAGCTCCTCGTGGGCCGCCCGGACGGCCCGCGGGTCCCGGGTGTTGTAGAGGCCCCAGTGCAGGCCGAGGATGCTGTAGTTCTTCACCAGCGCGTGGCCCAGCGCGGGGGCCGGGATCTCGCCGCTCGCGAAGCCGATCACGACGATCCGGCCCTCGAAGGCGACGCACTTGGCGGAGCCGGCGTAGGCCGCGCCGCCGACCGGGTCGAAGACGACGTCCGCGCCCCGCCCGCCGGTGGCCTCCCGGACGGCGGCGGGGAAGTCCTCCGCGGTCCGGTCCACCACCAGGTCGGCGCCCAACTCCCGGGCGACGGAAGCCTTCTCGGGCCCGCCGACGACGGCGATCACCCGCGCCCCGGCGGCCCGGCCGAGCTGCACCGCCGCGCTGCCGACCCCGCCCGCCGCCGCGTGCACCAGCAGCGTCTCGCCCGGCCGCAGCCCGGCCCGCCGGTGCAGGGCGAACCACGCGGTCTGGTAGCCGATGTGCAGGGCGGCGGCCTCGGCGTCGTCCAGCGCCCCGGGCGCCGGGAACGCGGCCGCGGCCTCCAGCAGCGCGTACTCGGCGAAGGCGCCGCCGGGCAGCACCGGATTGCCGATCACCCGCTCGCCGGCCCGCGGACCGTCCGCCACCTCGCCGCACAGCTCCACGCCGGGGGTGAACGGCAGCGGCGGACGCACCTGGTACTGCCCGCGCACCATCAGCGCGTCCGGGAAGTTGACGGCGGCGGCCCGCACCCGCACCAGCAGCTGCCCGGGCCCGGCGGCCGGCCGCGGCACGTCCGGCACCAGCCGCATCACCTCGCGCGGCTCGCCCGACTCGGTGACCTGCCAGGCCCTCACAGCACCTCACTCCTCTCGAGTCCCTGCTGGAGCCGGTTGATGCCGGCCAGCCACCGGTCCGGTTCGGTGGCCCGGACGGCGTAGTACTCGGCGACCTCGGGGTGCGGCAGGACGAGGAAGCGGTCCTCGCGCAGCGCGTCCAGGGTCGCCTCGGCGACGTCCTCGGCGTCCAGCGCGGTCGGGGCGAGCAGTGCCTCGCCCACCGCGCCGGTCGAGGTGAGCATGTCGGTGCGCACGCCCTGCGGGCAGAGCGCGTGGACGTGCAGGCCGCGGTGGCGGTAGGTGGCGGCGAGCCACTCCGCGAAGGCCAGCGCGCCGTGCTTGGAGACCGCGTACGGGGCCGAGCCGAGCATGGTGAGCAGCCCGGCGGCCGAGACGGTGGCCACGAACCGGCCGGAGCCGCGCTCCAGCCAGCGGGGGAGCAGCAGGTCGGCGGCCCGGACGTGGGCGAGCACGTTGACCTCCCAGGCGCTCGCCCAGGCGGCGGCCGGGGCGCCGGCGCCGCCGACGGGGGCGACGCCCGCGTTGGCGCACCAGACGTCGATCTCGCCGAGCGCGGCCCGGGCCCGGTCGACCAGCACGGCCAGGCCCTCGGCCGAGGCGGCGTCCCCGGGGGCGGCGGTGCCGCCGACCTCGGCGGCCACCGTCTGCGCGGCGGCGGCGTCGAGGTCGTTGACCACCACCCGGGCCCCGGCCGCGGCGAAGGCGCGGGCCAGCGCGGCGCCGATGCCCCGGCCGGCGCCGGTGACCACCACGCCCTGCCCGGCGAAGTCCCCGGCCGGCTCCACGCCGCTCACAGCCCGCCGCCCAGGGTCACGCCGCCGTCCACCACCAGGGTCTGGCCGGTGATCCAGGCGGCGTCCGAGGAGAGCAGGAAGGCGACCGCGCCCGCGATGTCCTCCGGCACGCCGAGCCGGCCCAGCGGGTACGCGGCGGCGACCTTCTCCTCGCGGCCCTCGTAGAGCGCCTCGGCGAACTTCGTCTTCACCACGGCGGGCGCGACGGCGTTGACCCGGATGCCCTGGCCGCCGAGCTCGGCGGCCAGCTCGGTGGTGAGCCGGATCAGCGCGGCCTTGGACACCCCGTACATGCCGATCCCGAGCGAGGCGCGGATGCCCGCGACGGAGGACACGTTGACCACCGAGCCGCCGTGCTCGCCCATCCAGGCGGCGTGCGCGCGGCGGGTCCAGGCCAGCGGGGCGAGCACGTTGACGGCGAGGATCTTGGCGGCGGCGGCCTCGTCGGTGTCCAGCACCGGGCCGTAGATCGGGTTGACCCCGGTGTTGTTGACCAGGTGGTCGAGCCGGCCGAAGGCCTCCAGGGTGCGGGCGACGGCCTCGTCCTGGTGCGCCGGGTCGTCGGCCTTGCCCGCGACGCCGATGGCGACCTCGGGGCCGCCCAGGTCACGGACGGCCTCGGCGAGCGGCTCGGCGTTGCGGGCGGTCAGGCAGACCCGGGCGCCGCGGGCGACCAGCTCGCGCGCGATGCCGAGGCCGATGCCCCGGCTGGATCCGGTGACGACGGCCACCTGGCCCTTGAAGGAGTGCACCACGGAGGGTCCTTTCGCGCGGTTCGGGGGTTCTTCGCCTCGCGGGTTCCCGCTGCGTGCGGCAGGCCGCGTGCGTCGGGCCGCGTGCGTTTGGGGCAGTGACTAAGCGCTTGCTTAGCATGGTGTCGGTGAGGGAGGCTGTCAACCGTCCGCCCCGACCGCCTGCCGGACGTTCCCCACGACCCTTCTGGGAGGATGGCGCCATGACCAGCAAGCCCATCGCCGACCTCTGGCCCACCCTGCCCGGCGGCGCCGACGCCCGCCCCGAGGCGGCGCACCGGCTGCTCCAGGCCGCCGTCGAGTCCTTCGCCGAGCGCGGCTTCCACGCCACCACCACCCGCGACATCGCCACCGGCGCCGGCATGAGCCCGGCCGCGCTGTACATCCACTACCCGTCCAAGGCCGCCCTGCTGGCCGAGATCAGCCGGGCCGGGCACGCCGCCACGCTCGAACTGGTCCGCGCGGCGGTGGCCGGCGAGGACGGGCCGGTGGCGCGGATGCGGCGCCTGGTCGAGGAGTTCACCGCCTGGCACGCCCGGGCCCGCACGGTCGGCCGGGTGGTCAACTACGAACTGCACGCCCTGCCCGAGGACGCCTACGCGGTGGTGGCCGCGCTGCGGCTGGACATCGAGCGCGAGGTGACCGACCTGATCGAGGCGGGCGTCGCGGCCGGCGTCTTCGAGGTCGCCGAGGTGCGGACCGCCGCCCGCGCCGTCACCTCGCTCGGCATCGACGTCTCCCGCTGGTACACCGACCGCAGCAGCGAGACACCGGAGGAGCTGGGCCGGCGCTACGGCGACCTGGTCCTGCGGATGCTGGGCGCCCGGCTCTGAGCCGGGCCCCGGCTACGGCTTGACCGCGGTGTGCACGTACCAGGACACGTAGTCCCGGACTTGGTACATCTCCACCACCGAGCGCAGGTTGAGCCACCGCTCGGCCGGCCCGAACAGCCGCAGCAGCGCGTACGGCACCCGGAAGTACGCGTAGAGCGCGTCCGCGGTGGGCCGGTAGCGGGCGGTGGCGTCCAGCGCCTCCTCGATCCGGAACCCCGCCGCGACGAGCAGCTCGTTCAGGCTCCGGGTGTCGTAGCGCTTCGCCCCGGGGAACACCATCGCGTCCAGGTACGGCTCCAGCACCGCGCGGCCCTCGGCGCTCATCTCCTCCGGCGGCGCCCCGATCGGGCCGAGGAGCACCAGCCGGCCGCCCGGCCGCAGCACGCGGTGGAACTCGGCCAGCGCCCGCGCCGGGTCGTAGGCGTGCACCAGCGTCTCCATCGAGTACGCGCCGTCGAAGGACCCGTCGGCGAACTCCAGGTCGTGGTAGTCGCCCCAGGAGAACGTGGTCCGGTCCTCCAGCGCGGCCCGGACGCTCAGTCGGCGGGCCTCCCGGACGTGGAAGTCCAGCACGTCCACCCCGGTGATCCGCAGGCCGAACCGCTTCGCCATCTCGCGTGCCACCACGCCCGCCCCGCACCCGGCGTCCAGCACCCGCGAGCCGGCCGGCAGCGCGAGCTTGCGGCCGAGCACGCCCTCCAGCTGACGCTGCGCCCGCCAGCACCGCCACTTGGACTGGCCGGGCTCCGTCCAGCCCCAGTGCCGGGCGTTGCGGCAGACCGCCGTGTAGAACAGCCGGCTGCCGGGCCGTCCGTAGACGCGCCGCAGCCCGGTGAGATCGAGCTCGCCACTGACCATCTGCACCCGCCCGGCCTTCCGCGGCTCCGCGCCGCCGTCCGTGCCGCGCCCGCGGTCCACTGCCGCGGCGCCGTCCCGCCCAAGCTACCGACGGGCCCCGGGTCGTGCCGACCGGATGCGTCCGCCCGGGTGTCCCACCCCCCGTCACCGCCGTCGTGGCCCGCGGTGGCCCCGCCCGTTCGGTGGGCCCTTGACCGGCCCGGAAGGGGCGCGGAGACTCGTGGACGACGTACGTGTGTTGCGTAGGTGCGCATCGCCGACTCCCGGCCGCCATGGCAGCCCCCGCCCCGGGCGCCGAGGCCGCGCGGCCGCCGGCCGGAGACCCGCCCGCGTACCCGGACCACGTACCGGGGCCGCCGCCGGACCGCGGGAGACGTGCCTCAAGAAGTGGGGCCGCCCCGCCCCGGGGTGCCGGGGCGGGGCGGGAGAGGGACGTGGGGGCGGGGTGGCTCAGCAGCTCCAGTCGACCTTGTAGAAGCTCGCGTAGTGGTTCGAGGTGTAGTAGTCCTCGTGGTAGACCCGGCCGGTGACGATCCGCCGGGCGCCGCGGGTCGGGCTGCCCGGGGTGATGACGGTGTACTCGTGGTAGTAGCCGTAGGACTTGGCGGGCAGCACGCCCTCCCGGTTCTGGAAGACCACGCCGTCCTGCGAGTACGGGAACGGGCCGCCCTCGTCGATCAGGTCCAGGGTGTCCGAGGCCTCGCCCGGCAGGTCGGTCAGGCACACGCTGCCGCTGACGGTGGCGTGGGCCTCGGTGGCGAACACGGCGGTGGGGGCGAGGGCCAGCAGGCCGACGGCGATGACGGAGGCGGCACGGGTCTTCAACGCGCGTAGAGCAATTCGCATGGCAGCAGTCTGAAGCGTTGTCAGGTGCGCGCGGAACCCTTGCCGGGAGCTTGATCGAACACTTCATTTCCGCGTAACTGCGGCAGCACCCGGGCGACTTGCGTCGTACCACCGCCACCCGGTTCCTTCACCCGGAGCTGCCGTCCAGCCGTCCGGCCGCCGTCAGGGCTTGCGGCCGACGCCCGCGTACATCCAGCGGGTGGTGTTCTCGGTCGGGCCGTCCGGCCGCCAGAGCGGCACGAAGTCCACGCCCGGCTCCAGCAGCTCCCAGCCCGCGAAGAACCGCTCGACCTCGGCGCGGCCGCGGTCGGTGATCCCCGACTCGGTTCTGTTCCAGGTCTTCGCCACCTCGGCGGCCCGCTGCGGGTTGCCCTCGGAGGTGCTGTGCGAGAGCAGGAGGTGGCTGCCCGGGGCGAGCCGGCGGTGGATCGCCCGGAGCGCGCCGTCCGCGTGGTCGTCGTCCACGAAGTGGAGGACGGCGAGGAGCAGCACGGCGACCGGCTGGGAGAAGTCGATCAGCTCGCGGAGCTGCGGGCGGTCCAGCAGTTCGTCCAGGTCGCGGAGGTCGCCGGTCAGGACGGTGGTGGTGCGGTTGTCCGCGAGGAGGGCCCGCCCGTGCGCGAGGACGATCGGGTCGTTGTCGACGTAGACCACCCGGGCGTCCGGGGCCACGGCGTGCGCGACCTCGTGCACGTTGCCCCGCGCGGGCAGGCCCGAGCCGATGTCGATGAACTGGCGGACCCCCGCCTCCACGCAGAGCCGCACGGCGCGGCGCAGGAAGGCGCGGTTCTCGCGGGCCGCCTCCGGGACGTCGGGCGCGACGGCGACGGCGTGCTCGGCGGCGGCCCGGTCGGGCGGGAAGTTGTCCTTCCCGCCGAGCCAGTAGTCGTAGATGCGGGCCGGATGCGGCCGGTCGGTCTGCAGGTCCGTCGTGTCGCTGCTGCCCGTGGTGTCGAACATCCGGTCCCCTCCGGTGAACTGAACGGCGGTCACTCGCCAACGGCGCGGTGACGGCCCGTCGAACGTCCACGCATGATAGCGGGCCGTCCGACGGCGGCCGGGCGGGGCGCGGGGTCGCCGGGCCCGGCCGCCGTCGGCTCAGAGCGGCCCGTGCTCCCGCAGCACCCGCCGGGCCTGGGCGAACAGCATGCCGACGTTCACGGACTTGCGGCACACGACGACGGCGACGACCTCGTCCGCGCTGTCCATGCGCAGGAAGAGGTGGGTCAGGTTGTCGCTGTTGACGAGGATCTCCTGGAAGTAGTGGCGGTCGGTCACCACGCCGCGCCGCTCCTTGAAGATGCCCTCGATCATCACCACGTTGCGGCCCTGGAACAGGTCGAGGGTGGCCGCCGCCAGCATGTCGAGGACCTCCGGCGGGTGGGTGTCGACGGTCTCCACCGAGAGCAGCATGCCGGTGGACATGTCGATGATTCCGGCGGCCACGCACTCGGGTGCCTCCGCGCGGAGGCTCTTCACGACGCGCGCCACCCGTTCGGACATGCTGTGGTTGGGGTGGGCTTCCGGCAGGTTCACAGTGTTCCTCCTGGTGTCTTCATCAGCTCGACGGTGTTCGGGACCGGCGGTTCAGCCGGTCGTCCCGGCCGGCTCGGCCGGGACGGGAGTGGCGAGGACGGAGCCGATGCGCTCCGCCGCGCCCTGGGTCTCCAGGTGCAGCCGCTTCACGTCCATGCCCGCGTCGCCGAGCACGGCGATCAGCCCCAGCTCGCCGATGGCCTGGGCGAAGAGGTAGCCGTCGCTGAACCGGGCCAGCGTGTGGCGCAGCGGTCCCTTCCCGGTGGCGCTCCCGGACCGGCGGGCGATGCCGACCGCCGCGGCGGTGAGCGCGGCGAGCACCTCCGGGTCGGCCGCCTCGTCGGTCTCGGCCGTGATCAGCAGCCCGTCGGCGGACGCCACGACCACGTCGGTGACCCCGACCACCCGGTCCCGGAGAAGCCGCATTTCGGCGGCCAGGTCGTCACCCTTGATCGGCATGGTGCTCCTGTCTCTTCGTTTCGCTTCGTTCGTTCGGTGCGCTTGTCGGGGCTCGTGCGTCGTGCGCGATCAGTCCGCGGACGCGCTCCAGGGGCGGCCGGCCAGCGGCCGCAGCGGGAGGAGGTCGTTGATCCGGCTGGCGCCGCGCTGTCGCACCGGGAGCGCCGTCCGGCCGGTGCGGTCGCCGGCCGGGAGGGGCGCCGGGCCGGGCCCGGTGGCGGTCGCGGGGCGGACCTCGGGGGCCGTTTCGATCAGGCCCTCGCCCTGCATCCGCGCCATCTCCACGGTCACGGCGTACAGGCTGCGCCCGAGGAGGAACGCGATGTCGCGGGCGCTGCGGCGGCCGTTGACGCGCTTGAGGATCTCGCGGCGGTCGCCGTCCACGGGGCCCTCCAGCAGCCTGGCACCCGCCGCCGTGGGCTGCGGCCGGCTGCTGAACGGCGGGTGCGGTGCGGCGAGGGCGGCGATCACCCCGATCCGCCGGGCGGCCTCCTGCAGGAGCCAGTCGGACTCGATGCCCTGCGGGGCCGCGAGGTGCTGGAAGGGGGCGCCCGGGTCGAAGGAGAAGCCGTCGATCCGGCCCATGCCGATCGCCAGCGCTCCGTCCAACGCCGCCATCAGGCAGACCAGTTGCAGCTCCGCCCGGCCGACCAGTCCGCGCGCGACCAGTTCGGCGCCGGCCCGGTCGCCGGCCGCCCCGGCCCGGAGGGCGGCCGTCCAGTCGGACTCGCTGACCCGTCCGGAGTGCAGCAGCAGGGTCTCGACGTCCGGGGCGCCCGGCGAGGACACCTCGACCACGGCGCCCGTCCGGAAGTGGAACTGCCCGCCGGGATCGCCCGCGACCCGCAGGGCCCCGGAGAACCGCCCGGTCCGGGCCCTCCGCTCCACCTCGGAGGTGACGGACACCAGGGAGTCGCCGGGTGTCGGTGTCGCCGGCATCTCGACTTCTGGCATGTTCCCCGCAATCGCCCGGATTTGAGTGGCTTTCGACTTCGGTTCGGACCTTAGCCGGGGGGTCGAATCCGCGATCGAGAAGATCGCTATTGATCGGGCGTTCGGCTCATATGCCCGTATGACCATCCAACGAGGTCGGGCGGTGGCGGAATCCGCTGCCGAATGTCCGGTTCGCGAACGGGTGCCGGAGTCGGTGCCGCGCCGGGTGTCGGGGTGCGGGACGCGTCGGGCGTGCCGGGTGTCGGGTCGGTGTCGCGGCCGGGTGTCGGGGTGCCGGGGGGCGGGGTGGGCCGGGTGTCGCCGGACGTGCGCCGGCCCGGGCGGAGGAATCGTTTCTCCTCGGCCCGGGCCGGCCGGAACGTGCGGGGATCAGCCGTTGGCGAGCGCCTGGAGACGGTCGTAGGCGCCGTTGAAGAGGTCCTGGTCACCGGGGAAGGTGCCGGAGTCGGCGTACTGCCAGAAGGTCTGGTAGCCCCAGCCGTTGGGGAGGGTGCCGACGGAGGAGGCGTAGCGGGCGATCCAGAGCGGGTTGGTGGCGCCGAAGCCGCCGTAGTTGCCGGTGCAGGTGGCCCACCAGTTGGTCGTGGTGTAGATGGTGGGGTAGCGGCCGGTGCGGGAGCGGACGGTGTCGCTGAAGGAGCGGATCCAGCTGACCATGGCGCTCTGGCCGAGGCCGTAGCAGGTGGCGCCGTAGGGGTTGTACTCGATGTCGAGGGCGGGCGGGAGGGTCTTGCCGTCGCGGGACCAGCCGCCGCCGTGGTTGACGAACCAGGTGGCCTGGGCGGAGCCGGAGGAGCGGTCCGGGAGGGCGAAGTGGTACGCGCCGCGGATCAGGCCCGCGTTGTAGCTGCCGTTGTACTGCTGCGCGAAGTACGGGTTGGTGTAGGTGGTGCCCTCGGTGGCCTTGACGTAGGCGAAGCGGGCGCCGTTGGCGGCGGCCGAGGACCAGTTGACGTTGCCCTGGTAGCTGGCGACGTCCAGGCCCCGGGTCTGGGTGACGGCGAGCGCGGCGACGCCCGCCGTGCTCGCTCTGCCCTCGTGCGCGGCGACGGTGGAGCCGGCGAAGTCGCGGTCGGGGTGGATGGGCGGCAGGTGCCGTCCGCCCTGTTCGACGGCGTCGGTGGCCTCGGTGGCCTCGGTGACGTCGGTGGCCTCGGTGGTCACGGTGGTTCCGGCGGGGGCGGGTTCGGCGGCGTACGCCGGGGTGGTGGCGCCGGCCACCAGGGCGACCGCCGCGGCCAGCGCGGCGAGGGCGGGGAGCCTGCGGGCTCCCGGGGTTTCGGTGGTACCGGTGGGGCGGGCGGAGCGGGAAGTGCTGGACATGAACACTCCTCTGGTCCGGTTCTGATGACCCGTGGACTGCGGTACAGCCGGTACGCCGGTGAGGGGACCGGCCGGGAGCAGAGTAGCCATGTACCCGCCAGCATGACCAGGTATCTGCGGCCACACACTGATCCGCCGTCACATGGGTGCGGGTGCCACGACCCCGGGGTCGCTCGGCCGATCCCCGGGGTCGCTCGGCCGATCCCCGGGGCGTGGCACCTGGTCCGCCGGCCGGTTCAGGACCGGGGCTGGTTGATGTTGAGCAGCCAGGTGACGCCGAAGCGGTCGGTGCACATGCCGAAGACGTCGCCCCACATCTGCTTCTCGAGCGGGACCAGGACGGTGCCGCCGCTCGACAGCTTCTCCCAGTAGCGGCGCAGCTCGCCCTCGTCCTCGCCGCTCACGCTGACCGAGATGTTGCTCCCCGTCGTCTGCTCGGTCCCCGCCGGGTTGTCGGCCGCCATGAGGGTGAAGCCGGCGGTCGTGGAGAGCATGCTGTGCATGATCTTGTCGGCGCCACCCCCGGCCTCCTGCTGGCCGAACTCGCCGTAGGTGTTGACGGTCAGCTCGCCGCCGAAGACCTCCTGGTAGAACTCCATGGCCTGGCGGGCGTTCCCGGGGAAGCTGATGTACGGGTTGAGGATGGACCCCATGACATCTCCGTTTCGTGACGTTATGTCCGTTCCGGCAGACTAGGTGATGTCGTGGCGGCGTCCGGGGCGACGCCCCGGTGCCGGTCCGTCCTTCCGTGATCGGCCGAGCCGCGGCCGCCTCCAACGCCTTTATCGCGCGGCCTCCAGCGCAGTCCCGGCGCGGTCTCCGCGCGGCCTCCTCGCCGGCTCGGGCCAGCCAGGACGCCGACTGCCTCGGCGGCACGGACTCGGCGCAGGGGATGATCCTCCGGATGATGGCCCTCGTCCGGTCGGTGACGTCAGCGCGGTCGTTGAGCACCCAGGACATGTGCTGCGCGCCGAAGAAGGCGGAGACCAGCACCTGGGCGAGGACCTCCGGCGAGGACTCCGGGGTCAGCTCGCCCTGCCGGGCGGCCTCGGTCAGCCAGTCGGAGATGAGCTCGGTGTAACTCTGGTACGGCAGTGGCAGTTCGGCGTCGATCACGGCCCGCTCGATCTGTGGCCGGGCGCCGGCCCGCATCACCACGTCGTCCCGCAGTGCCACCGCCGTGTGCGGCAGCAGTTCGGCCACCGAGGGGAGCGGCGGTACGCACAGCCGGGCCACGGCCTCCGCGATCACGGCGATCCGGCGGTAGAACTCGTCCGCCACGCTGAGGGTGAGGGCCTCCTTGTTGGCGTAGTGGAAGTACACCGCGCCCTTGGTCATGCCGGACAGCTCGGCCACGTCGAGGATCGTGACCGCGGGGAAGCCCCTTGCCGGCGAAGGCCTCGGCGGCGGCCCGCAGGATCCGCTCCTGGGTGCGGACGGCCCGTTCCTGCTCGACGTCCTTGCCGCGCGGCGAGGGCACCGGAACTCCGGCGGGAGCGGTCAGCGGGTGGCGCTGAAGGGGTTTCACGATCGATGTCTCCTGTGCGTTGCGGAGATGCGGGGCGGACGGGCGGGGCCGACGTGAACTGGCCCACGGGGCACGGTGGAACACGGCGTTACGGAGCCCCGGGTGGAGGCGGCCGGCCTGGTGGACCGGATCGACCTCGCCACCGGGGACTTCTTCGAGGTGGGTGGCATCCCGTCCGGCTACGACGCGATCCTGCCCCGCAAGCCCTGATCGACCGTCGCCGCCAGCGCGGTGACGGTGCGTCGGAACCGAGGAGCGCCCGCCCGGTCCTCCCCGGGCGGGCGCTGCCTCGTGCGGCGGCCGGTGTCAGCGGGCGGCGGCCGCGCCGACGGCGCTCGCGGCGCCCGGACCGGCGCCCGGACCGCCGCCGGCGCCGCGGGCCGCCCGGACGGCCGGGTGCAGCGGCGCCGGCGTGACGTC
>NZ_JBHXTG010000070.1:0-48758 GCF_042677465.1 Kitasatospora sp. NPDC127111 | reverse complement strand
CCCCGCGCAGCGCCTGGACCTCGGCGGCACCCTGGCCGTGGACCCGGGTGACGTGGTCCAGGTGCAGCACCGGTCGGACGGCGCTCCCGGACGGATCGGTGTGGGACACACTTCCCCCTGCTGTTTCGTGGGCCCGGGTCGGCGTGTCCGCCCGGGCCGGTGGTTCGTGAGGTCTGACGGGCCCAGGGCCTGTCTTCAAACTCCCGCCGTCCGCCCGAAGGGCGGGCCGGGCGGCGTCTGGGTGCGTGCATCGCAAGGCGGAGGAGGGAGTCCATGCGGAGCATCGGCGACCGACGACAACGCGGCGAGGCGCGTGCCCAGGCGTCGCCCGGCAGGCGGGAGTTTGAAGTCAGGCCCTAGGGCTGGGCCTTGGTCCGGCGGCGGCCGAGCCGGGCGGCGGAGCCGGTCCGGGGCGCGGGCTCGGCCTTGCGCGCCTCGGCGGCCCGGGCCTGCTCGATCTCGGCCTGCTGGGCGAGCCTGGTCTCGCAGTGGTCGAGCCAGCGGATCTCGGCCTCGGTCTGGAAGATCAGCTGTTCGAGGACGAGCAGCCAGGCGAGGTCGGCGCCGGACCCGGCCGACTGGCCGGTGCCCCCGGGGCGGGCCTCGCCGGCGAGCGCCCGGCCCTTGAGCCGGGTGTAGTCCTGGAGCGCCTTGACGCTGTGCCGGCGCTGGCCCTGGACGACGGCGGGCACGTCCACCCCCGGGACGGTCACCGCCATGGCCAGCTTGATCGCCAGCTCGTCGCGCGGCGGGTTGGTGCGGGGCACCGGGCTGTCGAACCAGGCGCGCAGCTCGGCGCGGCCGGCCTCGGTGACCGCGTAGAACTGGTGGCCCTCCTCGTCCTCCCCCGCGGGCTCGACCAGGCCGTCCCGTTCCAGCCGGGACAGCGTCGTGTAGACCTGGCCGACGTTGAGCGGCCAGGTGGCGCCGGTGCGCGCCTCGAACTCGGTTCTCAGCTGGTAGCCGTAGCGCGGGCCCTGGTCGAGCAGGGCGAGCAGGCCGTGACGGATGGACATACCGAGTATGTATACCCGGTATGCTCGACGGGTCAAGCGGCGCCCCCCGCCGAGCGGGTACCGTCATGCGGTGTGAGCCAGCTGCGCATCGCCACCTTCAACCTGTTGCACGGTCAGCCGCTCGCGCCGGACGGCGCCCCGCGGCCCTACCCGGACGACGCCGGCGGGCCGCTGGCCGAGGCGGTGGCCGCGCTGGACGCCGACGTGCTGGCGATCCAGGAGGTGGACCGGTACCAGCCGCGCTCCGGCGGCACCGACCAGGCGGCGGTCGCCGCCAAGGCGATGGGCGCCGCGGACTGGCGGTTCGCGGCCGCGCTGCACGGCCGGCCGGCACCGGTGGCCGGCTGGGTGCCGGACCTCTCGGCGCCCGCCGGGATCCGGGTGTACGGGCCGGGCGAGGTCGGCGACGAGGCCCCGCCCTCGTACGGCACCGCGCTGCTCACCCGCCTGCCGGTCCGGCACTGGCGGGCCCGCCGGTTCGCCCCGGCGCCGTTCGGGCTGCCGCTGCGGGTGGCCGGGCGGCGCGGGCTCACCCCCGTCCCGGACGAGCCCCGGGCGGCGTTGGCGGCGGTCCTGGAGGGCGAGCACGGGCCGTTCACCGTGGTGGCGGCGCACCTGTCCTTCGTGCCGGGCTGGAACATGGCGCAGCTGGCCGGGATCCGGCGGTGGATCGCCGACCTGCCGCAGCCGTACCTCGTCCTGGGGGACTTCAACCTGATCGGCGCGGTGCCCCGGACGGTGTTGGGCGGGGCGACCGCGCTGGACCGGACCGCGCCCCGGGCGCGGGTGCGTGTGCGCGAACTGCGGACGGCCCGGCGGGCGAGGCCGGCCCTGCCGGCGCAGCGCCGGCGGCGGGTGCGGGAGCCGCGGGCGCGGCTCCAGGGCTGGTACGACCTGGCGCGCACCCCCACCTACCCCTCGCACCGGCCGGCCGTGCAGTTCGACCACGTGCTGGCGGTGGGCGTGCCGCGGTCCGCCGTCGGCCCGGCGGCCGCCCCGCGGACGGCGGTCTCGGACCACCGCCCGCTGGTGGTGCGGGTCTCGCTCTGACCCGCGCCCGGACGCTCCGGCGCCCCGGGCGGCTGCCCGGCGGCGCCCGCCGGGTCCGCCGAGATCCGCCGGACCCGGCCCCTAACGCCTGGTCAGCACGCCGTTCTGGTGCGGGACGTGCGCCCCGGCGACCTGACGGTCCCCCCGGCCGGATGCCGGGGGAGGGTCGTACTGGAGCAGCAGCATGGCCGCGTCGTCGCCGAGCTGGCGGCCGACGTGCCGGACGACGTCCTCGTGCAGGCGCCGCAGGACCTCGGCCGGGCCGCCGTCCGCGCAGTGCGGCAGCCGTTCGGCGAGCGGGTAGAAGGCGCCGGCCCGGTCGCGGGCCTCGATGACGCCGTCGGTGAACAGCAGGACGCGGTCGCCGCCGCGCAGCGGGACCTCGTGCACCGGCGGCCGGACGTCGGCCGGGTCGAGGACGCCGAGCGGCGGCACCGTCTCGGCGAGCTCCAGCGGCCGGACCGGCTCGTCGCCGCGCAGCAGCAGCGGCGAGGGGTGGCCGCAGTTGACGATCTCGGCGGTGCCGTCGGGCCGGACCCCGATCAGCACGAGCGTGACGAACTCCTCCTCCACGCCGGGGTGGTCGTTCTCGTGCAGGGCCCGGTCGAGGCTGACGGCGAGCCAGCCGGCCACCCGGTCCAGCGCGGGCTCCTGGTGGGCGGCCTCGCGGAAGGCGCCGAGCACGGCGGCCGCGGTCTCCACCGCGCCCAGCCCCTTGCCGCGGACGTCGCCGACCACGGCCCGGACGCCGTGCCGGGTGTTGACCACCTCGTAGAGGTCGCCGCCGATCCGGGCGTGCGCGGCGGCCGCCGCGTAGTGCACGGCGGCCCGGACGCTGCCGACCCGCTCGGGGACCGGCCGCAGCAGCACCCGGCGGGCGATCGAGGCGACCAGCTGGGCGTCGGCGAGCGCCCTCTCCTGGCGCAGCCGCAGGGTGGCGCTGACCCAGCCGATCGCCGCGACCAGCACGATCGCGAAGACGGTGGCGCTGTGCACGGACTCGCCGAGCACGTCGTTGTGGATGGCCATCAGGAAGGCGGCGGCCTCGGTGAGGAGGCCGATCGCGAGCGGGTACCAGGTTCGGCGGCTGACCACGGCGGCCAGCGCGGGGACGGCGGTGAGCGCCGGTTCGACGGTCACCGCGGCGTCAGTGAAGTAGTCGAGGACGACGACCAGCGCCATGCCGATGAACGGCAGCGACAGCGCCGTCCTCGGCCAGGTGCCGGTCGCGCCCGGAGCGGCCCCCGGGGTCGGCCCGGCGAACCGCTCTCTGATCCATCCGGTCGCGCTCAACTTCGGTCTCTCCAGCAGAAGACGCCGATGCCCGTGGGCACCTGCGGTGATGACTGAGGGTTAGGAAATGCGGGCCTCGCTGGCGGCCGGAGTACGGGGATTGACCGGTTACCGACCCCACAATAGGCGCGAAACGTGCACTACGCACAGGTTTCGCCCGATGCCGTGATGACTTGAATGCTCTCCGTGACTCATTCTTCACTGTTCCCGATCAGGAGCCGTTCCAACTCTTTTCGGTCGGGAAGTCCTGCGGGTTGTTCGATCCGACCACTGCGGACGTACAGGAACGACGCCGTGACCTGCTCCAGCGGAACGCCCGCCTGTTCGGCCCAGGCGACCCGGTAGACCGCGAGCTGGAGCGGGTCGGCGGTCTCCTCGCGGTGCGTCTTCCAGTCCACCACTTCGTAGCGTGACGCGCCGCCGGATCCTGACCGGCCGTCACCTTCGCGGTACACCGCGTCGATCCGGCCGCGCACCACCCGGCCCGCCAGCACCAGCTGGAACGGCGCCTCGACCCGGTACGGCTCCCGGTTCGCGTACGGGGTGCGCAGGAACGCCTCCTTGAGCCGCTCCAGGTCCTGCTCGTCCTCGATGCCGTCGTCGTCCGCGCCGGGCAGCGCACCCGGCTCGATCAGCAGCAGCGGCTCGATCCGGGACTGCACCCAGGCGTGGAACCGGGTGCCCCGGCGGGCGGCGGGCTGCGGCGGGCGGGGCATCGGACGGGCCAGGTCGTGCGCGAAGCCGTCCGGATCGGCGGCCAGCCGCAGCAGTTGGGTGGCCGAGAGCGCGGCGGGCAGCGGCACCTCCCGCACGCTGCGCCGGGAACGCTCCAACTCGCCCAGCAGCGCGGTGAGATCGCGGTCCCAGGACTCCACCTGGCGGCGGTCCTCGGCGGCCATCGGCTCCGGTTCGGGGGCGGGCTGCCCGGCGAGCCGGCGGTACACCACCTCGGCGACCCGGCGACGGGCGTGCTGGGCGGCCGGATCCAGCGGCAGCGGCCAGGGCCGTTCGGCGGGAGCGGCCAGCGCCGGGTTCGCCGCACCCTTCTCCGGCGGCTCGGCCCAGTGCTCGACCTCGCCCGCACCGGGCCGCTCGCAGTGCTCCCGCAACTGCTCCAGGAAGGCCGACGGGCCGCGCGGGGTCTTCTGGCTCGGCCCCCACCAGTGCCCGGAGGCGAGCAGCAGCGAGCGCGGCCGGGTGAAGGCGACGTAGCCGAGCCGCAGCTCCTCGGTACCGGAGTGCCCGGCCAGTGCGGCCTTGAACGCGGCCATGGACTTGGCCGTCCAGCCGTCGCGGACGTCGGGGAGGGTGGCCGCGTCGCCGCGCAGGGCGTGCGGGAGCACCCGCTTGGTGCTGGTCCAGCGCTCGCGCGCGGTCGAGGACGGGAACGCGCCCTTGACCAGCCCGGGGACGGCCACGACGTCCCACTCCAGGCCCTTGGACTTGTGCGCGGTGAGCACCTTCACGGTGTCCTCGCCGCCGGGCAGGCTGCTGTCCAGGCCGCGCTCGTACTCCTGGGCGGCGCGCAGGAAACCGAGGAAGGCCGGCAGGCCCGGGTCGCCGTCCAGGTCGGCGAAGCCGGCGGCGACGTCCAGGAAGGCGTGCAGGGTCTCCCGCCGGCGGGCGGCCAGCGCCTGCGGGGACGCGGCGAGTTCGACCTCCAGGCCGGTCACGGCGAGCACCCGGTGCAGCACGTCCATCAGCGGGTCGGCGAGCGAGCGGCGCAGCTCGCGCAGCTCCCGGGCGAGCCGGGCGAAGCGCAGCCTCGCCTCGGCGGAGAACGGCAGGTCGTCGGGCTGCGAACCCTCCTCGTCGGCCGGGCCGGTGAGGAAGGTCTCCAGCGCGTCGGCGAGCGAGACCACCTCGGTCGGATCGGTCTCGGCGACGGCGGCGGCCAGCGCCTCGACGCCCTCCGGCCGGGCCGTGCGGACCAGGTCGGCGGCGCGCCGGCCGAGCAGGGCCAGGTCGCGCGGCCCGATCCGCCAGCGCGGGCCGATCAGCAGCCGGACCAGGGCGGCGTTGGCGGTCGGGTCCTGGAGCACCTCGCAGACCGCCACCAGGTCGGCCACCTCGGGGAGTTGGAGCAGCCCGCCGAGGCCGACCACCTCGACCGGCACCTCCCGGGCGACCAGCGCCGCGTGGATGTCGGGGAAGGCCGCGCCGCCCCGGCAGAGCACGGCGATCCGGCCCGGGGCGGTCCCGGTGCGCACCAGGTGGGCGATCGAGTCGGCCAGCCAGTCGATCTCCTCGGCGTGGGTCGGCAGCAGCGCCGTCCGGACGTAGCCGTCCTGCTCGGCGCCGGGGGCCGGACGCAGCGCCTCGACGCCCTCGTGCATCGCGCGCAGCGGCGCGGCCAGCTCGTTGGCGAAGGCCAGCAGCCGGCCGCCGCTGCGGCGGTTCTCGCTCAGCGCGTACCGGGCGGCCGGCTCGCCGCCCGCCCGCGGGAAGTGCCGGGGGAACTCGTCCAGGTTGGCCACCGAGGCGCCGCGCCAGCCGTAGATCGCCTGGCACGGGTCGCCGACCGCGGTGACCGGGTGGCCGCTGCCGCGCCCGTCCGGCCCGGCGCCGAAGAGGCCGGCCAGCATCAGCCGCTGGGCGACCGAGGTGTCCTGGTACTCGTCCAGCAGCACCACCCTGAACTGGCCGCGCAGCAGCTCGCCGACCTCGGGGCGCTGCTGGGCGAGCCGGGCGGCGGCGGCTATCTGGTCGCCGAAGTCCATCAGCCCGGCGGCGGCCTTGCGGCGCCGGTACTCCTCGACCAGGCGGAGCAGCTCCAGCCGGGCCCGCGCGGTGCCGGGGACGGCGCGCAGGTCGTCGTTGGTGAGCCTGGCGGTGGCGAGGGTGTCGAGCAGGTCCTCGTCGAAGGCCCGCAGCGCGTCCGGCTCGACCAGGTGCTCGGCGAGTTCGCCGTCCAGCGCGATCAGGTCGGCGACCAGGTTGGCGAAGGTGCCGGTGAGTGCCGGGAAGGGGCCGCGGGCGGTGCGCAGCACCTTGGCGGCGAGCTGGAACCGGGTGGCGTCCGCGAGCAGCCGGACGTCCGGCTCGATGCCGATCCGCAGGCCGTGCTCCTTGAGCAGCCGGCCGGCGAAGGCGTGGTAGGTGGAGATCTCCGGTTCGCCGAGCGGTTCCTCGTCCGGCTCGGCGCCCCTCCCCCGGCCTTCGGCCTGGGGGTACCCCCCGGCCGCCAGGCTGGGGGCGGAGACCCCCAGCACTCCGAGACGCAGGGCGGAGCGGACGCGCTCGGACAGCTCGCCGGCGGCCTTGTTGGTGAAGGTGAGGCCGAGCACCTCCTCGGGCCGGACGGCGCCGGAGCCGACCAGCCAGACCACCCGGGCGGCCATCACGGTGGTCTTGCCGGAGCCGGCGCCGGCCACGATGACGGCCGGTTCCAGCGGGGCGCCGATGGCCGCCATCTGCTCCCGGTTGAACGGGATGCCGAGCAGGTCCTTGAGCTGGTCGGGGCGGTCGAGCACGGCGGTCACCCCGCAACGTTAACGGGGAGCACCGACAGTCCGGACTCCCGAGCGGGGTGACCCTCGCTACTCGACCAGCTGGGCGCCGTCGCGCTGGGCCGAGCAGCTGCGGCGGAACGAGCAGCGGTCGCAGCCGCCGCCGGTCTGCGGCACGAAGCGCTCGGCGAGCACCCGCCCGGCCGCGTCGGCGAGCAGGTTCTCGATCCACGGCTCGCCCTCGGGCGGCTCCTGCCGCTGCACCTTGGGCGCCTCCGGCACGGCCTTGTCGGGCTTGCGCAGCTGCACCAGCTCGGCACCGCCGGACTCGGGGGCGCCGTCGAAGCCGGGCAGTTCGTTGAGCGCGCCCGCGCGGACGGCGAGCTGGTAGACGGCGAGCTGCTTGTGCTCGGGCAGCGACTTGCCGGTCGGCGCCTCCTTGCCGGTCTTGAAGTCGACCACGTAGGCGCGCCCGGCCTCGTCCTTCTCGACCCGGTCCATCGAGCCGCGGATCCGCACCCGGACCCCGCCCGCGTCCAGGGTGACGTCGAAGCCGTGCTCGGTGGCGACGACGTCCCGGCCGCGCTCCAGCACGTGCCAGTTGAGGAAGCGCTCCAGGGCGGCCCGCGCCTCGGTCTTCTCCTGCTGGGACTTCCACGGCGCGTCGAAGGCCAGCGCGTCCCAGACCGTGTCCAGCCGCTCCATCAGGACGGCGAGGTCCGCGGGGGTGCGGCCGGAGCCGACCTCGTCGGCGAGGGCGTGCACCACGTTGCCGAAGCCCTGGGCGGCGGAGGAGGAGCCGCGCGCCTTGACCTCCTTGTCCAGGAACCACTGCAGCGAGCAGTTCTCCAGCTGCTCCAGGCCGCTGCCGGAGAGCCGGACCGGCAGGTCGGCGCTGCGCAGCGGCTCGGGGGCGGCGGTGGCGTCGTCCAGGCCCCACCAGCGGTCCGGGTGGGCGGCCGGCACCAGCGGCAGGCCGTCCTCGTCGGCGGCCAGCGCCAGGGTGGCGAGCCGTTCCGCGGCGGCGCGGCGCAGCTCGGGCGAGCGGGCCGGGTCGACGGTGACCGCGCGCAGCTCGGCGACCAGCGCGGGGACGGAGAGCGGGCGGCGCGGCCGGTGGGTGACGTCCTCGACGGTGGCGGGCGGGGTGCGGCGGACGACCCGGCCGGTCCGGGGATCGACCTCCTCGCGGTAGAGCTCGCGCAGGAAGCGCGAGGGCTCGTCGCCGTCCTCGGCGGGCGCCTTGACCGCGGTGACGATCAGCCGCTCCCTGGCTCGCGTGGCGGCGACGTAGAAGAGCCGGCGTTCCTCGCCGAGCAGCGCGGCCGGGGAGAGCGGTTCGGCGAGGCCGTCGCGGCCGATCCGGTCGGCCTCCAGCAGCGAGCCGCGGCGGCGCAGGTCCGGCCAGAGGCCCTCCTGGACGCCGGCGACCACGACGAGGCGCCATTCCAGGCCCTTGGAGCGGTGCGCGGTCATCAGCCGGACGGCCTCGGGGCGGACGGCCCGCACGGTGAGGGTGTCGGCGGCGATGTCCTGGGCCTCCAGCTCGGCGAGCAGGTCGAGGGCGCTGCGGTGGCCGGTGACCTGCTCCTCGGCGCGGGCGGCGGTCTCGAACAGGGCGCAGAGCGCGTCGAGGTCCCGGTCGGCGTTGCGGCCGGCCGCGCCGCCGCGCAGCACGGCCCGCTCCAGGCGCTCGCGCCAGCGGCGGCTGCCGTCCCAGAGCTCCCACAGCGCGTCCTCGGCGGTGCAGCCGCCGGCCAGCCGCTCGCGGACCTTGCGCAGCAGGGTGCCGAGGTCGCGGGCGCGCCGGGCGTAGGAGGGGTCGAGGGCGATCAGCCGCTCGGGTTCGCCGAGGGCCTCGCGGATCAGCTCCCCGGCGGGGCGCGGTACGGCGGCGGGCCGGCCGTCGGCGCGCAGGGCGGCGCGTTCCTCCTCACGCAGGGCGCGGCCGAGGCGGCGCAGGTCGGAGCCGTCCATGCCGCCGAGCGGGCCGGTGAGCAGGGTGTGGGCGAGTTCGGTGGTGAGCGGGTCGGGGGCCGCGGCGTCGCCGTGCCGGTCCCGGGCGGCCTGCTCGGCGCAGACCCGCAGGGCGAGCAGCAACTGGGCGACGGCCGGCTCCTCGCGCAGCGGCAGGTCGTCGCCGTCGATCTCCAGCGGGACGCCGGCCGCGCCGAGCGCCCGCCGCACGCCCGGGATGGACCGGGCGCCTGCCCGGACCAGGACGGCCATCTCGCCCCACGGCACGCCGTCCTCCAGGTGGGCGCGGCGCAACAGGTCGGCGATCGAGTCCAGCTCGGTGCCGGGGGTGGGGTAGGTGTACACCTCGATCCGGCCGCCCTCGCGGGAGGGCAGCAGGGCGCGGTGCTGGGCGAGCTTGTCGGCGGGCAGCCGCCCCATCGGCATCCGCCGGGCGAGCTCGCGGGAGGCGGCGAGCAGCACCGCGCCGGAGCGGCGGGAGACGCGGAGCACCTTGACCTCGGCGGGGCTGCCGTCCGCCTGCCGGAAGGTCTGCGGGAACTCCAGGATGCCGTTGACGTCGGCGCCGCGGAACGCGTAGATCGACTGGTCCGGGTCGCCGACCGCGATCAGCTCGCGCCCGCCGCCGGCCAGCCGGCGCAGCAGCCGGACCTGGGAGGGGTCGGTGTCCTGGTACTCGTCGACGAAGACCACGTCGTACCGCTGCCGCAGCTCCTCGCCGACCTCGGGGCGTTCGGCGAGCAGGACGGCGCGGTGGACGAGCTCGGCGTAGTCGAGGACGCCGCGCAGGTCGAGCACGTCCAGGTAGTCGGCGAGGAAGTGGGCGGCGGCGGCCCAGTCGGGGCGCTGGACGCCCTCGGCGAAGCGTTCCAGCTCGGCCTCGCCCAGGCCCAGCTCGCGGCTGCGGGCGAGCACGGCGCGGACCTCGTCGGCGAAGCCGCGGGTGGTCAGGCAGGCGCGCAGGTCGAGCGGCCAGGAGATGCGGCCGTCGCCGGCCCGGGCGTCCTCGGCGCCGCCGGCCAGCAGCTCGCGGACCATCACGTCCTGCTCGGGGCCGGACAGCAGCCGCAGCGGCTCGGCGTAGTCCCGCGGGTCCTGGTGGGCGCGGAGCAGGGCGTAGCTGAAGGAGTGGAAGGTGGTGGCCTGCGGGGCGGCGGCGCGGGCGGTGGAGGAGGCGCCGAGCCGGGCGGACATCCGGTCGCGCAGCTCCATCGCGGCCTTGCGGCTGAAGGTGAGGACGAGGATCCGCTCGGGGTCGGTGCCGCGCTCGATCCGCCGTGCGACGGCCTCCACCAGCGTCGTCGTCTTGCCCGTCCCGGGCCCGGCGAGCACCAGCAGCGGGCCGCCCGCGTGCTCGGCCACGGCGCGCTGGTACTCGTCCAGCACGGGCGGGGCGGGCTGCGCGAGGCGGCTGCGCACCAGACGGTAGGGGGAGCTCACGGATGTCCTGGGGGGTTGTGCTGCGGGCCACGGAAGGCGGGCCCCGCCCGGGGCCCGTCCGTATCGAGCCTACGATCCTGCCCCGTCATTCCCGTCCGCGCACCCGGTTCGGCTCAATCCCCCGACGGTTCGCCGTCCCAGCGGGCCCGCTTCAGGTCGACCCGGGGCGGGTCGGCGAGTTCCCGCAGCGGGGTGCCCTCCTCGCCGTAGTGGGCGAGGGCCCGTTGCTCGTGGCCGGGCAGGAACCGGCCGTCCGCGCGGATCACCCGCCACCAGGGCACGGCGCCGCCGTAGAGCGCCATCACCCGGCCGACCTGCCGGGGGCCGCCCTGGCCGAGGTACTCGGCAACGTCCCCGTACGTCATCACCCGGCCGGGTGGAATCCGCTCGGTCAGGTCGAGCACCAGTTCGGCGAAGGGCGGCAGCGCGCCGCGGTCGCCGTCGTCGTCAGCGTCCGTCACCTGCGGCATTCTTCCTCATGGGAGAAGCGGCGGGGTCCCGTACGAACGATCCGCCGCGCCCGATCCGGCCCCTGTCCAGCACGGGGCGCCGCGGCATGCCACCATCTTCGGGGCGGTGAGTGGTGATACGAGGACAAGACCAGATGACCGGGACGGCTGACGTGGGCGCGCACGAGGACTCCGACGAGTCCGCCGACGCCATGCGCGCAGGTCCGGGCGACGAGCCCACCGCCGAGCCGTCCCCGGAAGTCTCCCTGATCAAGGACGGGACGATCAAGACCCCACAGCCCACCGCGCCCGAGCCCCGGCCAGAGCCGGCGCCGCCGGCCGCCGGCGTCCCGGCCCAGCCGCCCGGGCCTCCGGCTCCCCCGGCGGACCCGGCGGACCCGGCGGACCCGGCGTCGTCCGAGGACCCCGAGGGCCACGACGACACCCCGCACCTGGACGTCGACGAGCCGCTGCTCGCCGCCCGCGCGCACCGCCCGTCCGACCTGATCCGCTTCGTGGCCGGCGTGCTCGGCATCGTCGCCGTGTTCATCCTGGCCGGGGTGGCGACCTCGACCACCACCGGCATCGAGATAGACATCGCCTCCAACGCGCCGCGCTTCTCCCCGGTGCTCTCCACCATCACCGGCCTGGTCTCCAGCGTCGCCGTGCTCGCCGTCCCGCTCGCCTTCGCGGTCGAGCGGCTGATCAAACGGGACGGCCTGCGGGTCGCCGACGGCGTGCTCGCCTCGGTGCTCGCCTACGGCGTCTCGCTGGGCATCGACTGGTGGGTCGCCGAGGGCGCCTCGGACCACATCCGGGACGCCCTGACCCGGTTCCCGCTGGACAGCACCAACACCCTCACCGACCCCGTGCACGGCTACCTCGCACCGGTGATCGCGTACATGACCGCGGTCGGCATGTCGAGCCGGCCGCGCTGGCGGGTCGCCCTCTGGGTGGTGGTGATCTTCAGCGGGATCACCGAGCTGCTCGGCGGCTACACCACCCCGCTCTCGCTGTTGCTCACCGTCCTGATCGGCTGGTCCGTCGCCTACGGCACGCTGTACGCGATCGGCTCGCCGAACATCCGGCCCACCGGCCAACACCTGATGATCGGCCTGCGCAAGGTCGGCTTCACCCCGGCCAGCGCCCACCGCGCCCCGGACGCGCCCGGCGGTACCCGGCGCTACTTCGTCGCCCAGCAGAGCGGCCCGCCGCTGGACGTCCACATCGTCGACCGCGAACAGCAGGCCTCCGGCTTCTTCTACCGGGCCTGGCGGCGGCTGCGGCTGCGCTCGGTGGCCGTCCGCCGCAGCCCGCAGTCGCTGCGTCAGGCGCTGGAGCAGGAGGCGCTGATCGCCTACGCGGCCGCCGCCTCCGGCGCCCGCGCCCCCCAGCTGGTCGCCACCTCCGAGCTGGGCCCGGACGCCGCGATCCTGGTCTACGAGAACGTCGAGGGCCGCACCCTGGACGAGCTCGCCGACGAGGAGGTCACCGACCAGGTGATGGCCTCGCTCTGGGAGTCCGTCGCCGCCCTGCACGAACGCCGGATCGCGCACCGCCGGCTCACCGGCGAGTCGCTGCTGGTCGTCGACGAGAAGACGGCCTGCCTGGTCAACCTCTCCGGCGGCGACATCGCGGCCACCGACCTGACGCTGCGCATCGACGTCGCCCAGTTGGTCACCACCTTCGCGCTGCGGATCGGCCCGGAGCGGGCGGTCGCCACCGCCAACGCCGTGCTCGGCGCCGACCGGGTCGCCCAGGCGCTGCCGCTGCTCCAGCCGGTCGGGATGAGCCGCTCGACCCGCGTCGACCTGCGCAAGCTCACCAAGGAGCGCAAGGCCGCCGCCCAGGCCCGGGCGCTGGAGCAGGTCGCCGCCGGCGAGCGCACCCAGCAGCAGGCCGAGGAGGACATCGCGGCGGCCGGCGAGGACCTGCTCAGCCGGATCCGCGGCCAGATCCTCCAGATCGCGCCCGAGGCGCCGATGGAGCCGGCCAAGCTGGAGCGGCTCAAGCCGAAGAGCCTGATCATGGTGATCGCGCTCACCTTCGCCGCCTACCTGGCGCTGACCACCATCAAGCCGGCCCAGCTCAAGCTCTCCCAGATGAACTGGGCCTGGGCGGCGGCGGCGCTGTTCGCGGCCGCGTTCAGCTACGTCGCCGCGTCGATGAGCCTGACCGGCTTCGTCCCCGAGAAGCTGCCGTTCCGGCGCACCGTCGCCGCCCAGCTGGCCGGGTCGTTCGTCAAGCTGGTCGCGCCGGCCGCGATCGGCGGCATCGCGCTGAACACCCGCTACCTGCAGAAGGCCGGCATCCGTTCCGGGCAGGCGGTCGCCTCGGTCGGCGCCTCCCAGCTGGCCGGCCTGGCCGGGCACCTGCTGCTGCTGTTCAGCTTCGGTCTGATCACCGGCAGCCAGACCAACGGGGACCTCTCCGCCTCCCGCGCGGTGATCATCGGCGTGCTGACCGCCGCCGTGCTCGCCCTGGTGGTCGCGGCGGTCGCCCCGCTGCGGCGGTTCGTGCTGAACCGGCTGCGCTCGCTGTTCTTCGGCGTGGTGCCGCGGATGCTCGACCTGATGCAGACGCCCAGCAAGCTGGTCACCGGCTTCGGCGGCATCCTGCTGCTGACGCTGTCCTTCACCGCCTGCCTGGACGCCTCGGTGCAGGCCTTCGGCGGCTCGATCAGCTTCTCGGCGGTGGCGGTGGTCTTCCTGACCGCCAACGCGGCCGGCTCGGCCATCCCCACCCCCGGCGGCATCGGCCCGGTCGAGGTCGCCCTGATCGGTGCGCTCACCGTCGCCGACGTGCCGCCGGCCGTCGCCACCCCGGCGGTCTTCCTCTACCGGGCGCTCACCTTCTGGCTGCCGGTGCTGCCCGGCTGGATCTCCTACAACGTGCTCCAGCGCAAGGGCGCGCTGTAGCGCCCGCACGTACGCGAAAGGGCCCGCCGGAGCGGGCCCTTTCTGCTGCACCGGTTCTGCTGCACCGGTTCGCCGCGTTCCTAGTAGACGGGCTTGTGCGGCTCGATCTGGTTGACCCAGCCGAGCACGCCGCCGCCCAGGTGGACGGCGTTGGAGAAGCCGGCCGACTTCACCACGGCCAGCACCTCGGCCGAGCGCACGCCCGACTTGCAGTGCAGCACGATCTTCTTGTCCTGCGGCAGCGACTCCAGGGCGTTGCCCATCAGGAACTCGTTCTTCGGGATCAGCACCGCGCCGGGGATGTTGACGATCTCGTACTCGCCGGGCTCGCGGACGTCGATCAGGAAGATGTCCTCCTTCTCGTCCTGCCACTCCTTGAGCTGCTTGGAGGTGATCGTCGAACCGGCGGCGGCGGCCTGCGCCTCCTCCGACACGACGCCGCAGAAGGCCTCGTAGTCGATCAGCTCGGTGACCGTCGGGTTCTCGCCGCAGAGCGCGCAGTTCGGGTCCTTGCGGACCTTCACCTGGCGGTAGTTCATCTCCAGGGCGTCGTAGATCATCAGCCGGCCGACCAGCGGCTCGCCGACGCCGGCCAGCAGCTTGATCGCCTCGGTGACCTGGATCGAGCCGATGGACGCGCAGAGCACGCCCAGCACGCCGCCCTCGGCGCAGGACGGGACCATGCCCGGCGGCGGCGCCTCCGGGTAGAGGCAGCGGTAGCACGGACCGTGCTCGGCCCAGAACACGCTGGCCTGGCCGTCGAAGCGGTAGATCGAGCCCCACACGTACGGCTTGCCGAGCAGCACCGCGGCGTCGTTCACCAGGTAGCGGGTGGCGAAGTTGTCGGTGCCGTCCACGATCAGGTCGTAGCCGGAGAAGATCTCCATGACGTTGGAGTTGTCGAGGCGCTCCTCGTGGAGGATCACGTTGACGTAGGGGTTGATCTCCTTGACGGAGTCCCGCGCCGACTCGCCCTTGGAGCGGCCCACGTCCGACTGGCCGTGGATGATCTGCCGCTGCAGGTTGGACTCGTCCACCACGTCGAACTCGACGATGCCGAGCGTGCCCACGCCCGCCGCCGCCAGGTACATCAGCGCCGGCGAGCCGAGGCCGCCGGCGCCGACGCACAGCACCTTGGCGTTCTTCAGCCGCTTCTGCCCGGCCATGCCCACGTCGGGGATGATCAGGTGGCGGGAGTACCTGCGGACCTCGTCAACGGTGAGCTCGGCGGCCGGCTCGACCAGGGGTGGCAGCGACACGGGGACTCCGATGGTCGTCAGTTCAGGTGGCCAGGGCCAACCTCTTGTGGCTTGCGATCCGCCACCAGCGGTGGCTCTGCTACGCCAACAGTGTCATGCCGCCCCGGTATTCCGAGACAGCCCGTCCGACTGGCGAGACGGCCGGCACCGGATGATGGGACCGCCCGGACGACCGCGGCCGCCGCCGCCCGGGGCGGGTCAGGGGCGCCGCAGCCCGCCGTTCACCGGGCCTCCGCGCCCCCGGCCGGGCCTCCGCGCCCCCGGCCGGGCCCCGCCGCCCCGTCCCGGTGACGGTTCAGACCCGGCACGCCGTCTCCAGCCAGACGTCCCCGAGCGACTCCTCCAGCGGCACCTGTGTCCGCCAGCCGAGACGGTCGCGGGCGGTCCGCACGTCCGCCTGCCGCCACGGCACCGGCTCCCCCGGCGCCACCCGCGACTCCGCCGGCCGCGACTCCGCCGGGCGGTGCCCGGGCAGGTGGTGCTGCCCCGGGTGCGGGACCAGGTGGTCGGCCGGCCCGCCGGCCTGCGCGGGCAGCACGACCTGCCGGTTCTCCTCCACGATCGCCCCCTCGAACCCGGACGCCCGGACCAGCAGCTGGGCCGCCTCGCGGGCCCGGACGGCGTGCCCGCTGCCGATGTTGATCACGCCGGTGGCCGCCGAAACGGCCGCGGCCCGGATGGCCCGGGCGACGTCCCGGACGTCCACGAAATCCCGGTATCCGGACAGGTCCGGCATCCGCACCTGCGGCTCGTCCCGCTCCAGCGCCCGGCGCAGCCCCTCGGCGAGCCGCCCGAACAGCGAGGCGGTCGGCGCCCCCGGGCCCACCACGTCGAACACCCGCAGCACCGCCGCGTCCAGCCCGGAGGCCAGCACCAGTTCCGTACCGGCCAGCTTGGAGACCCCGTACGGGCCGACCGGGCGGGGCTCGGCGGCCTCCGACACCGGCACGCCGCCCGGCACCGGGCCGTACTCGGCCGCCGAACCGACGTGCACCAGCCGGGCGGGCTCGCGGCTGCGCCGGATCGCCTCGCAGACGGTCGCCACGGCCAGCGTGTTGGCCCGGATCAGGGTGCGCGAGCTGCCGTACGTGGCGCCCGCGCAGTTGATCACCACCTGGGGCGCGACCGCGTCCAGGAACCGGGCCAGTGCGCCCGGGCTGCCGGTGGTCAGGTCGAAGCGGATGTCGGCCGAGTCACGCCGGCCGAGCACCGTCACCTGCAAATCCTGGTCCACGAGCAGACGATCGGTGACCCGGCGGCCGATGAAGCCGTCGGCGCCCAGCAGCAGCACCCTCATCGGGGGTGTCCTTCCACGAAGCGAGGTCGGGTTCGACCTGGCGGACAGTGTGAGTACGGAGCAGAGGATCCGGACGATCAGGTGATCGGGAGGTCGGGAGGTCGGGAGGTCGGGAGGTCGGACGACCGGCGGCCGGCCCGTCTGCCGGCCCGGGCGCGGACGGTCAGCGGTGCGCGCCGGCCCGGCCGAGCACCGGCCAGGCGTACCCGAACAGCGCCAGCGCGACGGCCCCGCCGCCGAGCAGCCCGGCCACCGGCGCCGACCGGCCCAGCGCGAGCGGTGCCGCGACGGCGGCCGCCCCGGCGAGCGCGCCCAGCGCGGCCGCGGCGCGGCGACCGCAGCCGGCCAGCAGGGCGGGCAGCACCAGCAGCAGGCCCAGCACGCCCTGCGTCGCCCACTGGAGCGGGTCGGCGCGCTCGGCCGCCAGGTGCAGCAGCCCGCCGCCGTGGCCCGGGCCGGGGCGCGGCGCGACGGCCGTCAGCACGGCCAGCGCGGCGAAGCTGAGCACCGCCAGCACGGCCAGGTGCACGGCCACCGCCACCGGCAGCACCGGGCGCATCCGGGCCCGGAACTCGGCGAGGGTGCCCGCCGTCCGCAGATGGCCGCGGCCGATGTGGCGGAACCAGCGCGCCGCCCATTCGGCCGACCCGGCCGACAGCGCCGCCGCCAGCACCAGCGCGGCCGTCACCCGGCCGTCCCCGGTCGCGCCGGCGAGCGGGAGCAGCAGCAGCCCGGCCACCCCGGCGCCGTGGCCGAGCGAGGCCGGCCGCCACCGACGCGCCGCCGGGCGCGGCGGGCCGGGCCAGGGCTCCCCCGCCGTCCCGGGCTCCCCGGCGGCCCCGGGCGGCACCTGGTCCGCCGTCGCGGCCGGCAGCAGGACGAGCGGGACGGCCGCCGGCAGCAGCGCCGGCCAGCGGCCCCCGAGCGCGGCGGCCGCCGCGACCGGCAGCACCGCGAGCGCCGACGACCGCAGCGCCGCGCGGCAGCGCCGCCGCCAGCTCTCCTCCGGTCCGTCGGGCGGGGTCGGCGGGCGGCGCGGCACCCGCGCGTACAGCTCCTCGGCGAGCCCGAAGAGGTCGGCGTGCCGGCAGCGCGCGGCCGTCTCCGGGCCCAGCCCGGCCTCCTCCAGTCCGGCGGCGATCTCCAGCGGGTCGACCGCCCGTTCGCACAGCAGCCGGTGCTCCGCCATCACCTCCCGGACGGGATCACCGGAGAGCCCGGCGGCCGCGGGCACCCCGGCCGCCCGCCCGCCGCCGGCCATCAGACCGCCTCCGCGAGGGCGGCGGGCCGGTCGGCCGTCGCGTCCGGCCCGTCGGCGCGCGGCCCGCCGTCTTCCGCGCCCGGTCGATCGCCGCGCGCGCCGCCGCTCTCGGTGCCCGGCCGGTCGCCGCGCGCGCCGCCGCCCTCCGCGCCGTCCCCGTCCGCCGGCCGGCCCCCGCCGTGGCGGTCGGCCAGCCAGTACTCGGCGGGCCGGGCGAACGGGCGCGGCTGCTCGCCGGCCGGGCCGGCGGCGGCCGGGAAGGCCGGCCACTGCGAGACCAGCTCCAGGTAGATCTCCCGGAACGCCCCGATCACCGGTTCCACGGCGAAGCGTTCCTGCGCCCGCAGGCGTCCGGCCAGCCCGAGCCGCGCCCGCCGCTCCTCGTCGCGCAGCAGCGCCAGGCAGGCGCCGGCCAGGGCCTGCGGGTCGCGCGGCGGGACGAGCAGCCCGGTCGGGCCGACCACCTCCCGGGCCACCCCGACGTCGGTCGAGACCACCGCGCGGCCGCTCAGCATCGCGTCCGCCAGCAGCCGGGGGCTGCGCTGGGAGAGCGCCGAGAAGACGACCACCGTGCCGCCCTCCCAGGCCGCCGCGGCCGACTCGGGCCGTCCGGCGAACTCCACCGCGCCGGCCACCCCCAGCCGTCCGGCCACCGCCTCGCAGTGCGCCCGGTAGCCGCGGACGGTCTCCTCGCCGTGCACCACCAGCCGCGCCGCGGGCAGCTCGGCCCGGACCCGCGCGAAGGCGTGCAGCACCAGTTCGGCGTCCCGGCCGGGCTCCAACGGGCCCGCCCAGACCAGGGTCGGCCGGTCCGGCTCGGGGCCGGCCGCCGCGCGGGCCACCGCCGGGGTGCCCTCGTACACCACCCTGGTCCGCTCCGGGTCGGCGCCGCAGCGCCGCTGCCACTGCTGGTCGTGGGCGCTGCCGGGGGTCAGTATCGCGGCCTGCCGGTACGTCTCCTCGGTGAGCGCCCGGAAGAAGGAGAGCAGCAGCGCCCGGACCTGCCAGCGGTAGGGCGCCTCGCGGTAGCCGAGGTACTGCTCGCGCAGGTGCAGACCGTGCTCGGTGACCACGAACGGCACGCCGTGCAGGTGCTTGGCGACCAGCGCGGGCAGCGCCGCCGGGCCGCCGCCGACCACGTGGCAGAGGTCCGCCGCGCCGAGGCCGCCCGGCCCGGTGCCGTACCAGGGCGCGGAGAGCGGCCGCAGGCACTGTTCCAGCAGGTCGGCCGCGACCAGGACGTCGCAGACCAGCGGCTGCCCGGCCGAGGTGTCGGCCCCCGGGGAGCGCCAGACCCGCTCCAGCGTGCGGCGGGCGTGCGCCGAGGCGAGGAAGGCCGGCAGTGCGCCGTCCTCCCGGGCGAGCGCCGCCAGCCGGTACAGCCCGGCCCCGAAGCCGCCCCGCGCACCCGGCATCACCAGCGCCCGCACGAGCTCCTCGTACGCCCGCGCGTACTGCCGTCTGCGCAACGCCCCCGGCGCGCGGCCGCCCGGGCGGCGCCCCCAGAGGGCCAGCTCGTGCGTCCCGAGCCAGCGGCCCCGCGGGTTCGCTCCGGTCTCCTGGCCGGCCAGCAGGTACAGCTCGAAGTCGTGTTCGCGGAGGCCTTCGGCCAGCCGCTCGGACCAGCCGCCGGCACCACGCTCCGGATGCCGGCGGACACCCTCGGTCAGCAGGGCCACGCGCACGGGAGACCTCCTTATGCCGCCCATGGAAGGGCGTTGAAGACCAAGGGCTTGCTACTCGAACGGGCATGGGGACCGTGGAGCCGCAGGCCGGTGCCCCGCTCGCGGCCGCCGTCCGGATCCTCCCGGATGCTCCGGCGGCACCGACTCCCCCACATGTGTTCGGTCCGACAGCAGAAAGGTAGGACCGGCCCCCGGCGATCCATCGGTCACATGCCTGGCAGCCACCTGAACGAGTGAACCGGCGTGACCTCGCGCGGGACCGCCGCGTTACGACGCCCGCGGTCCGGTGCTCCGCTCCGTCCCCTGCCTGTCCCCGCCCCGCCCCTTCCGTACGCCGATCCCGTACGCCGGCCCCGTACGCCCGTCCCGTACGCGCCCCGGCTCAGGCCCGCGCGAGCAGCTCCCGCACCGCCCGGGCCACGTGGTCGGGGTGCTCCATCATCGCCACGTGCCCGGACTCCGGCAGCACCAGCAGCCGGGCGTCCGCGAAGGCCTGGCAGGCCCGCCGCGCCGAGCGGTAGGAGACCAGCTTGTCCCGCAGCCCGTACACCAGCAGCGTCGGCGCCTTCACCTGCCGGGCCTGCCGCCAGAGCGCCTGGTCCCCGCGCTCGGTGTACGCCGAGACGATCCCGCGCGCCGAGCCGATCAGCGCCTGCGTCGCGTACGGCAGCTCGGACCGCCGCCGGAACTCGGCCACCGCCTCGGCCCGGGCGTCCGGTGACAGGCCGTCCGGGTCGCCGTACACCAGCCGCAGCAGGCCGTCGGTGGCGTCCTCCGGGCTGCGCCCGTTCGCGGGCAGCCGGCTCAGCAGCGCGGGCACGCCGGGCAGCGCCAGCAGGGCGGTCGGCCAGGCGCTGCGCTGCGGCGGCAGCTCGGGCAGCGCGGGCGAGATCAGCGTGAGGCTGCGCACCAGGTCCGGGCGGAGCGCGGCGAGCCGGACCGAGACGGCCCCGCCCAGCGAGTTGCCGAACAGGTGCACCGGGCCGCGCCCGGCCGCCTCCAGGTAGCCGATCACCGCGCGGACGTGCCCGGAGAGGGAGAGGTTGCCGTCGGCCGGCGGCACGGAGTGGCCGAAGCCGGGCAGGTCCACGGCCTCGCCGTCGACCACGCCGGAGAGCCGCGCCATCAGCGCCGTCCAGTTCCCGGCCGAGCCGCCGAGCCCGTGCACGAAGAGCGCCGGCTCCCGCCCGTCGGCCGGACCGCCGCCGCCCGCGGCCCGGTGCACCGCCAGCACCGCACCGGGAACCTCGACCGTACGGAACGGTGCGGGCTCCCCCGCCTCTGTGCGTATCTGCTGCTCAGCGCTGCTCATGGTGGACGATGGTATTGACTCGCCCTCGGCGCGCCGGGTCGCGGCACCTGGTTCGCGGTGACCGGGGCCGGCGTCCCGTCCCTCGTCCCACCACTGCCGATGCCGTGGTCAGCGCCGTATTGTGGGCTCCTGACAAGGGGGCGCCGTGGTTTTCTCGCGTCTGCCAAGCGCGAACACGGTTACCGAAAAGTAGAATCGGTCATCTTGCCAGCCCCGAACAACCCGTGAAGTGAGGAGCGCCGTGACGGCCATCCAGGAGGCGCAGGAGCGCCCGCGCGGTGCCCGCCTGCCGCGAAGCGCCCGCCGTGAACAACTGCTCGGTGCCGCCCAGGAGGTGTTCGTCGCGCAGGGCTACCACGCGGCCGCCATGGACGACATCGCCGACCGCGCCGGGGTCAGCAAGCCGGTTCTCTACCAGCACTTCCCCGGGAAGCTGGAGCTCTACCTGGCGCTGCTCGACAAGCACTGCGACGCGCTGGTCGAGTCGACCCGCGAGGCGCTGTCGACGACCACCGACAACAAGCAGCGCGTCGCCGCGACCATGGAGGCGTACTTCAACTACGTCTCCAGCGAGTCCGGCGCCTTCCGGCTGGTCTTCGAGTCGGACCTGACCAACGAGCCGGCCGTGCGCGAGCGGGTCGAGCGGGCCTCGGAGGCCAGCGCGACGCTGGTCAGCAAGGTGATCCAGGAGGACACCGACCTCCCCGAGTCCGAGTCCAAGCTGCTCGCCGCCGGCGTCTGCGGCCTGGCCCAGATCACCGCCCGCTACTGGCTCTCGCAGGGCCTGGAGATCCCGCGCGACGAGGCCGTGCGGCTGGTCGCCAGCCTGGCCTGGCGCGGCCTGAAGGGCTTCCCGATGCACCCCGGTGCCGAGCAGTCCGAGGCCCCCTCCGCCGAGCAGTGATCCACCGACCTTCGCCTCGGCCTTGATCCTGTGCTCTATGGTGAAGCCGTACGGCGCGGTCGCCGCGATCGCCTGTCCCGGGCGGTCCGGGTGCCGCGCGTGGATGGCTGCAACCCCGGAGGGACGGAAGCCGTGGAGGTCAAGATCGGCGTGCAGAACGCGCCGCGCGAGATCGTGATCGAGAGCTCGCAGACTGCCGATGAGGTCCAGAGCGCGGTCGCCAAGGCGCTGGAGGGCACCGAGAAGCTCTTGACGCTGACCGACGAGCACGGCCGCCGCGTCATCGTCCCGGCCGAGCGCCTGGCGTACGTGGAGATCGGCGAGCAGGCCGTCCGGAAGGTCGGTTTCGGCACGCTCTGATGTCGTACCGCGGTGCCCCGCCCTCCTCACCGGGGGCGGGGCACCGCCGTGTGTACGGCCGGGGAACCGCCGTGTGTACGGGCGGGGCGGCCGGGGTACGGCGACAGTGCGGCCGTCCGTGCGCCGCGCGCCCGCACCCCGGGGAGGCACTTTTGCTGGTCGAGACGCTCGCCTTCGTCCTGGTCGGCCTGGTCGTCGGCGCCACCGCGCTGCTGTCCCTGCCCGCCTACTTCCCGTCCGGACGGGCTCTGACGATGGGGACGGCACTGGTCTCGGCCCTGCTCAGCGGGGTGATCGCGCACTTCGCGCTGAACGGCGCGGCCCCGGCGGCCGGCGTCGCGATCTCGGCGACCGCCTCGGCACTGCTCACCTCGGTCCTGGCCCGGCCCGACCTCGCGGCCGGCCGGCGCCCCGCCCACCGGCACCACCCGCACCGGGCCGGCGCGCACCACCGGCACCGGCACGCGTGAACCCTACGAGGCGAGACCCAGCGCGGCCATCCGCTTGGTGTGCGCCTCGGTGATCCGGTTGAACATCTTGCCGACCTCGACCAGGTCGAAGCCCTGCACCCGGACGCCGCCGACCAGCAGGTTGGAGAGCGCGTCCCGCTCGGCCACCACCCGCTGGGCCTGGCTCAGCGCCTCGCCCATCAGCCGCCGGCCCCAGAGCGCCAGCCGGCCGCCCGCGCGCGGGTCGGCCTCGATCGCCTGCCGCACCTTGTCGACGGCGAACTGGGCGTGCCCGGTGTCCGACATGACGCCGAGGACCAGGTCGCGGGTGTCGTCGTCCAGGCGGACGGCCACCTCGCGGTAGAAGTCGGTCGCGATCGCGTCGCCGACGTACGCCTTGACCAGGCCCTCCAGCCAGTCCGAGGGCGCGGTCATCCGGTGGAACAGCTCCAGCGGCTCGACGAACGGCCGCATCGCCTCCTGCGGGTCCGCGCCGACCTCGGCGAGACGGTCGTGCAGCCGCTGGTAGTGCTGGAACTCGGCGGAGGCCATCCGGGCCAGCGCGGCCTTGTCGGCGAGGTCCGGCGCGAGCTTGGCGTCCTCGGCGAGGCGCTCGAAGGCGCTCAGCTCGCCGTAGGCGAGGGCGCCGAGCAGGTCCAGCACGGCCGCCCGGTACCCGGGGTCGGCCGAGCAGCTCGCCCAGTCGCCGATCGAGCCTGCCGCGTCGTCCTGCGTCTCAGCATGGGTCTCCATGACCTGCCACCTTAGTCCCGCCCGCCCTCCCGCACACGCACGGTGCCGCCGAGCCCGCCCCAGCGCCGCCCGGCCCCCGCGGGCCCTCCGAGCAGCGACGCCGGGCACGCCTCACACCCCACCCCCACCACCCCGGCCCGGCGCGGTCGAGAAGGTCGCCACCGGCCCCCCGCAGGCCCGCCGCAGGCGCCCCGCAGGCCCTCCGAGCAGCGATGTCGCACGCGTCACGTGTTCGAGTCGTCGCGTGACTGTATGGTGGTAGGGAGACCCGTAGTGCTCGCACGGTGTCACCGCCGTCTCGGTGCGCCGGGCAAGCCCGCTCCGCAGCGGCGCCGTCCGTCAGGACGTGCCCGTACCGGAAGCCGGGTACTCACGTACGCGGATGCCCGGTCGGAGAGCCGATCGGCTCCGACCATGGCTTGGACTTCAAGCCTTGGCACCGCATCAGTGGCCGAGCGAGGGCCGCCGAGACCGCGCCAGCCCGGCGCAGGTCCCGCGCAGGTCCCTCACGGGAATCCTCCCCGACGCCGCCGGCGACGCGCCCCTCACCGGGCCGCGCGAACCACCGGCCGGCCGCAGGGACCGGCGCGGTTGTGCGTCCGCGCAGCTGTATCAGGGCCGTCCAGGCCCGTACGCAGCCGCGCGGCTGCCCGCCCGCCGCTCGCTCTCGGCCCCTCCACACGGAAGAGGCAGCACCCTGTCCACCACCGCTGAACCCACCAAGACCACCTTCCGGGAGCTGGGGATCCTCCCGGAGACCGCCGAGGCCCTGGAGTCCGTCGGCATCGTCCACCCCTTCCCCATCCAGGAGATGACCCTCCCGGTCGCGCTGACCGGCCACGACGTCATCGGCCAGGCCAAGACCGGCACCGGCAAGACGCTCGGCTTCGGTCTCCCGCTGATCGAGCGGGTGGTCGTCCGCGCCGACGTCGACGCCGGCCGCGCCACCGAGGACCAGCTCTCCGACTTCCCGCAGGCGCTGATCGTCGTCCCGACCCGCGAGCTCTGCACCCAGGTCACCAACGACCTGCAGACCGCCGGCAAGGTCCGCGACGTGCGCGTGCTCGCCGTCTACGGCGGCCGGGCGTACGAGCCGCAGGTCGAGGCCCTGAAGAAGGGCGTCGACATCGTGGTCGGCACCCCGGGCCGCCTGCTCGACCTGGCCGGGCAGAAGAAGCTCAACCTGTCCCAGGTCCGCGCGCTGGTCCTGGACGAGGCCGACGAGATGCTCGACCTCGGCTTCCTGCCGGACGTCGAGAAGATCCTCACCATGCTGCCGGCCAAGCGGCAGACCCTGCTGTTCTCGGCGACCATGCCGGGCCAGGTGATCAACCTCGCCCGCCGCTACATGAACCAGCCGACCCACATCCGGGCCGCCGCGCCGGACGACACCGGCACGACCGTCGCCAACATCGAGCAGCACATCTTCCGCGCGCACTCGCTGGACAAGGTCGAGGTCGTCTCGCGCATCCTGCAGGCCGAGGGCCGCGGGCTGGCGATGATCTTCTGCCGCACCAAGCGCACCGCCGCCGACGTCTCCGACCAGCTGACCCAGCGCGGCTTCGCGGCCGGCGCGGTCCACGGCGACCTCGGCCAGGGCGCCCGCGAGCAGGCGCTGCGCGCGTTCCGCAACGGCAAGGTCGACGTGCTGGTCTGCACCGACGTCGCCGCCCGCGGCATCGACGTCGAGGGCGTCACGCACGTCATCAACTACCAGTGCCCCGAGGACGAGAAGACCTACCTGCACCGGATCGGCCGCACCGGCCGGGCCGGCGCGTCCGGCACCGCCGTGACGCTGGTCGACTGGGACGACATCCCGCGCTGGCAGCTGATCAACAAGGCGCTGGACCTGCCGTTCAACGAGCCGGAGGAGACCTACTCCACCTCGGCGCACCTGTACGAGCTGCTGAAGATCGCCAAGGGCACCACCGGTGTGCTGCCGCGGTCGGAGCGGACCCGGGCCGGTCTGGGCGCGGAGGAGGTCGAGGACCTCGGCGAGACCGGCGGGCGCGGTTCGCGCTCGGCCGGCGGCCGTGGCCGCGGCGGTGCGCGCGGTGCCGCCGGCAAGCCCGCCGCCGAGACCACCACCGAGGAGAAGCCGGCCCGCCGCACCCGTGAGCGCCGCCGCACCCGTGGCGGCAGCGCGGTCGCGGCCGGGACGGTGACCGAGGCGCCCGCCGAGGCCGCCACCGCGGTCGAGGCTCCGGCGGCCCCGGCCGTCGAGGCCGCCGAGGGCGAGGCCGGGGCTCCGCGCCGCCGCCGTCGCCGTCCGCGCAGCACCGCGGCCGGCGAGACCGCCGTCGCCGCGGTGGCCGAGGCTCCGGCCGCGGTCGCCGAGGCCGCCGTGCCGGCAGCCGACGCCGCCGTCGCCGAGGAGAAGCCGGCCCGCCGCACCCGCAGCCGGGCCAAGGCGAAGGCCGAGCCGAAGACCGAGCCGACCGCCGAGGCCACCGCCGCGCCCGCGGCCCCCGCCGAGGCCCCGGCGCCGCGCAAGCGGACCCGGACCCGTCGCCCGGCCGCCGCCCCCGAGGCGACGCCGGAGAGCTGAGCGCCGCAGGCACCGCCCGGAGGGGGCGGTCCGGTCCCGCACGTCGGGACGGGGCCGCCCCCTCCGGCGTGCCCGCCCCGCTACGCTCGGGGTTACCGGCCGGTCACCCCCCATCGGTGCAGCCGTCCGCCCGGAGTACCGTCCGCCCGGAGTCCCAGGAGATCCGCCCATGAGCACGCCGCCGTTCCTCACCCTCCCCGGTTGCGCACGGGCGCTGCGACTGACGACCGCGCGCGGGGAGTTCGCCGCGCTGCGGGCCGAACCGGCGGGCGCGCTGCGCGGCTCGGCGCTGCTGGTGCCCGGGTTCACCGGCAGCAAGGAGGACTTCATCGCGCTGCTGGAGCCGCTCGCGGCGGCCGGCTACCGGGTGACCGCGGTCGACCAGCGCGGCCAGTACGAGACCGGCGGCACGGACGACCCCGCCGCCTACGCCGTCGACGCGCTCGGCGCGGACGTCCGGGCGCTCTCCGCGGTGCTCGCCGACGACGGGGTGCCGCTGCACCTGCTGGGCCACTCCTTCGGCGGCCAGGTGGTCCGGGAGGCCGTCCTGGCGGCCGCCGCGGAGGGTCCGCTGCCCTGGCGCTCGCTGACCCTGATGTCCACCGGGCCGGGCGCGATCGAGCCGGGCGAGGCGGAGCGCACCAAGCTGCTGATCTCGGTGCTGCCGACGATGAGCCTGGAGGAGATCTGGCAGGTGCTCCAGCAGATGGAGGAGGGTTCCGGAGACCCGACGCGGCGTCCGGCGCCCGAGGTCACGGAGTTCCTGCACCGCCGCTGGCTGGCGAACGTGCCGCAGGCGCTCATCACCACGGGCGGGCACCTGATCGCCGCGCCCGACCGGGTGGACGAGCTGGCCGCGGCCGCGAAGGCCGCCGAGCTGCCCGCCCTGGTGCTCTCCGGCGTCCGCGACTACGCCTGGCCGGTGCCCGAGCAGTCCGGGATGGCCGAGCGCCTGGGCGCCCGCCGCGCGGTGATCGAGGACGCCGGCCACTCCCCCAACGCCGAGCAGCCGGCCGCCACCGCGAAGGCCCTCGTGGACTTCTGGGCCTGACGGACCCGAAGAACCTGACAGGCCCGGCGGACGCCCGCACCCCTGCTCCTCACGCGGCACCCCCTACCCGCACGCCGGCACCCCCTGTCCGCACGCCCGGCGACCCCTGTCCGCACCCCGATTCGGTTGCGCACAGGACAAAATTCGTTAGTTGCGGTAATATTTGATTCTGTCCGGGAAACATCGCCAGCCTCATCGCGACGGCGACATCGACGTCGGCATGAATCGGCCGAAACCAGGACGTTACGGACGGGCAACGGCCCGGTAGCAGCACCACGACAGAGTGGTTCACGAGGGACCAGGAGTCCCCGGCAAGCAGGGGGGAGCCCTTTGCCGCAGCAGACCGCCGACCGTTCGGCACGACAGACCCCGAAAGGGCTGATACCGACTCAGCCACGACCGCCCCGCCAGCCGGGGCAGGAACAGGAGACGCCCATGCGCTTCGAGATCCTCCGACTGGACGACGCCCACGGCACCGCCACCGACCGCCTGATCGCCGACGCCGAGACCGTCCGCGAGCTCGTCCAGGACGCCGCCCGCACCGGCGAGCGCCTGCTCATCCGCCCGTGCCCGGCCGTCTGACCCAGCGCGGCGCCTCCGACCGGGAGCCCTCACCCGCCGCCGACGACCCGGGAGCGTCCGATCCCGACGTTCCGATACCCGACTGACGCCCCGTCACCGCGATCCGACGATGACGGGGCGTCAGTGCGTCCGGGCCCGCCGCAGGCCACCGGGGCCGACGTTTGCCGCCGCCCGCCGCTGGACATCCCCTACCGGGAGCCGCCCGTACCACGCCTACCCCGCGCCGGACGGGCACCCGCCACCGACAGGTGCCGCCGAGCCCTCCGTACGGGTGATCGTCCTTGACGCGGCGGTCCGGAGGGAGGAGCGTTGTCGGCTATGAGGGGCGAGCCAAGCTGCCCGAGGTGCGCCGGTCGGGTCCGCGCCCCCGGTCTGTTCTCAGACACCTGGCAGTGCGACCGGCACGGAGCCGTGCACCCGATGCAGCCGGTGCTGCCCCCGAGCGTCGAGGCGCTCGGCGTCGCCGTCGCCCGTTCGCAGGTCCCCGTCTGGCTGCCCTGGCCGCTCCCGGTCGGCTGGCTCTACACCGGCATCGCCCACGTCGGTGACGACGTCTCGGGCGCCCGGGCCACCGCCGTGGCCTGTTCCGGCCCCGCGCCGCTCGGCGGCTTCGGGGAGCTGGTGCTGGTCGCCGAGGAGCTCGGCGTCGGGCTCGGCGCCCGGTACGCGGGGCTGGCCGGTCCGGACCCGGGCGAGTCGGTCGCCCTCTACAAGCCCGCCGACGCCAAGCTGATGGCGGCCGGGCGGCCCACCCCGATGTTCCACGTCCCGGACGCGCCGGCCGACCGCGCGGTCTTCGTCGGCGAGGCCCGCGGCCTCTGGCTCTGGGCGGTGGCCTGGCCCGAGCAGTCCGCGCTGGTGATGTACGACGAACTGGTGCTCACCGACCTGCGCGAGGCCGGCGCCGAGCTGGACCTGCTGCCCTGCGGCGCGCTCTCCCCCCGCCTGCTCGGCTGACCTATCCTGGGCGGCACCCGCCGCCCACCCCAGGAGCCCACCCCCGTGCGCATCGACCTGCACGCCCACAGCAACGCGTCCGACGGCACCGACAGCCCCGCCGAGCTGGTCGCGGCGGCGGTCGCCGCGGGCCTGGACGTGGTGGCGCTCACCGACCACGACACGGTGGCCGGCCACGCGGAGGCCGCCGAGGCGGTGCACGCGCTGCCGGCCGGCAGCCGGCTGGCCCTCGTCCCGGGCGCCGAGCTCTCCTGCGTGGTGGAGGGCATCAGCATGCACCTGCTGGCCTACCTGTTCGACCCGGCCGAGCCGGCCTTCGCGCGGGAGCGCGAGCTGGTGCGCACCGACCGGTTCCGGCGCGGACGGGCGATCGTCGAACGCTGCCGGGAGCTGGGCGCGGAGATCAGCTGGGAGCAGGTCGAGCGGATCGCGGGCGCGGGCTCGGTCGGGCGGCCGCACATCGCCAGCGCGCTGGTCGAGGCCGGCGTGGTGGCCACCGTCTCGGACGCGTTCACCCCGGAGTGGCTGGCCAACGGCGGGCGGGCGGACGTCCGCAAGCACGAGACCGACCCGATCGAGGCGGTCCGGCTGGTCCGGGCGGCCGGCGGGGTGCCGGTCTTCGCGCACCCGGGTGCGGTCAAGCGCGGGCGGACCGTGTCCGACCAGGTGATCGCGGACCTCGCGGCGGCCGGGCTGGCGGCGCTGGAGGTGGACCACGTCGACCACGACGAGCCGACCCGGGCGCACCTGCGCGGGCTGGCCGCCGAACTCGGCCTGCTGACCACCGGGTCCAGCGACTACCACGGCGGCCGAAAGACCGTCCGGCTCGGCGAGCACACCACCGATCCCGCCGTCTACGAGGCGCTGGTGGCCCAGGCGACCGGCGCGAAGCCGCTCGGGGGGTAGGACGGCCCCGGCGCGCACGCCGGGGTGCGGGAGCGGGCGGCGTGGTGCGCGCCGGCACCGGGGGCCGTCACCCGCTCGACCCGGGCCGGGCCGCCCGGGCTCCGGACCCGCGCCGCCCGGGCTCCGACCCGCCGTCAGTCCAGCGGCACCGCACGGCGGTCGGGGTCGCGCAGGTCGGTCCCGTGCTTGAGCCAGCGCTCCTCCAGCGCGGCCGCGCCGTGCACCCGCTTCCAGCCGGCCTCGTTGGGTGTCATCGGCAGCAGCGGCAGGAAGCGGACCGGGTCGGCCGGTTCGTCCAGCTCCAGGTCGGGCACCAGGCCGCCCGGTTCGGCGGCCAGCACCGAGGTGAACGGGGCGCCGTCCCAGAGCGGGGAGCCGAGGTCCAGCGAGCCGCCGGGGGCCACCACCAGGCCCTCCACCTGCGGGGTCGCGGCGAAGGTGGCCAGCGTCCGGAGCACGCTGTCGCGGCCCCCACGGATCGTCAGGACCAGTTCGGCGCGCGGACCGCGGACCTGGTCGGCGACCATCGCGGTGGGGTCGGCCATCGGCGCGGCGGACATCCCGAGCGTGGCGTAGCGGACCAGGCCGTCGGCGTCCGGGCCGAAGCGCAGCACCTCGATCCGGTCCGCGCCGAGGAAGGTGACCGCGGCGCGGCCGCTCGGTTCGCCGAAGGTGGTCAGCAGCCGGGCCTCGACGGCGGCCAGCACCGCCTCGCGCGAGAGGCCGGAGGGGTCGTGGGGGCCGCCGTGCGGATCCGTCGGGTCGCCGAAGAGCGGGAAGTCGTGCGCCATGCCGGTGAGCGTAACCCCGGCGCACCGGCGCGGCTGTCACCAGCGTCACGGTAAGGCCGCAGCGGCGATGGCCGGTCAGATGTTAGTGTGAGCGACTGGCCACCGGGGATGCTTCTCTCCGGGGCAGCGGCGTGAAGGAGGTGGTTGCGGTGGATACCAGCCGACCATGCAGTACCGGCAGCTCTACCCGGCCCGGACGCCTTCCCCGTACCCCTCGCCACGCAGGCTGAAACAGCACCACCGGTAGCTGATCGCGCCGCGTCCGCCGAGACGACCGAGGCAGTGCCGGTCCGGCCCGGGAGAGCACATTCACCGGCGTCCGGTCGTTCCATTGCGCGCCCCAGCAAGGCCGAGGACCGACCGCAGCCGCCCTTCCACCGGTGTTCCTCCGCCGTCGCACCACGGCCAGCCGTCACCGCGCCGCCGTGCGGCGGCTCCTGCCCCAGGGAGCCTGCCATGTCGATGATCAACAGCCTGCGCGCCGCCGTCCGCACCAACCGCCGCCGCTCGGCGGCCGGCCTGTACGACTCGATCCACCCGGGCGCGTCCACCTCGGCGGTGGTGGACTGCGCGGTCTACCAGCACGGCAAGCGGAACGGCGACAGCTGCAGCCCACGCGAGGCGGTCCGCCGCGTCAAGGCCTCGCAGCAACTGCCGGACGGCGCGGGATCGTTCAGCTGGATCGGGCTCCACGAGCCGACCGAGGCCGAGTTCGAGGGCATCGCCCAGCGCTTCGGCCTGCACCCGCTGGCCGTCGAGGACGCCGTGCACGCGCACCAGCGGCCCAAGGTCGAGCGGTACGACGACGTGCTGTTCGCCGTCTTCAAGACGATCCGCTACGTCGAGCACGACCAGCTCACCCCGACCAGCGAGGTGGTCGAGACCGGCGAGCTGATGGTGTTCGCCGGGCGGGACTTCGTGATCACCGTCCGGCACGGCGGGCACAGCTCGCTGCAGGAGCTGCGGCACCGGCTGGAGGCCGACGCGGACGGCACCGGGCTGCTCGCCAAGGGCCCGTCCGCGGTGCTGCACGCGATCGCCGACCACGTGGTGGACAACTACCTGCTGGTCGCCGACCGGCTGCAGACCGACGTCGACGAGATCGAGTTCGACGTCTTCTCCAACAAGGGCGGCCGGGGCACCGACGTCGGCCGGGTCTACCAGCTCAAGCGCGAGGTGCTGGAGTTCAAGCGGGCGGTGGCGCCGCTGCTGCGCCCCATGCAGCAGCTCTCCGAACCGCTGCAGCGGCTGGTCGACCCGGACATCCAGAAGTACTTCCGCGACGTCGCCGACCACCTCGCCCGGGTCACCGAGCAGGTGCACGGCTTCGACGAACTGCTCAACTCGCTGCTCCAGGCCAACCTGGCGCAGGTCTCGGTGGCGCAGAACGAGGACATGCGCAAGATCACCGCCTGGGCGGCGATCTTCGCCGTGCCCACCATGATCACCGGCGTCTACGGCATGAACTTCGACTACATGCCCGAGCTGCACCACAAGTACGGCTATCCGATGGTGCTCGGCAGCGTGGTGCTGATCTGCATCGGCATGTACCGCGGCTTCCGCCGCAACGGCTGGCTGTAGGGCCGTAGCGGCCGCAGGGGCACCGCCCGGGCGGTGCCCGCCGCTACCGGCGCCCGCCGCGGGCGACCAGGACCAGGCCGAGCAGGATCAGCACCACCGCCGGGTAGGCGGCCACCGGGGGCCACTGGCCGAGCCAGAGCGCGGCGATCAGCGCGGCCCCGGGGGTCTCCAGCAGGATCGCGGTCGAGGTGACGGACGGGCCGAGGGTGCGCACCACCCGGTTGCTGAGCGAGTGCCCGAGCAGCTGGGCGGTGACCATCAGCAGCACGATCTGCCACCAGACCCCGGCCGGCCAGCCGCTCATCGGCGTACCGGCGGCCAGGCAGATCACCAGCAGCACCACCGCCGTGGTGGCGTAGCAGACCAGGGTGTACGCCGTGGTGCTGACGGTCTTGCGGACCTCGGCGCCGAGCAGCATGTACCCGGCCGCCGCGAGCCCGGCGCCGAGGGCCAGCGCGTCGCCGAGCAGCGCGCGCGGGGAGAGCGTCAGGTCGACCCCGGTCAGCACCAGCACGCCCGCGAAGGCCACCGTCATGCCGATCCAGACCAGCCGGGGCGCCCGCACCCCGAACAGCCGCATCAGCAGGATGGTCCAGAGCGGGGTGGTGGTCACCAGCGCCGTCGCCGAGGCCACCGAGGTCATCCGCAGGCTGGGCATCCAGAGCGCGAAGTGCACGGCGAGCAGCGCCCCGGCCGCCGCCGCCAGCAGCAGCGCCCGGCGGCCGATCCCGCGCAGCTCGGCGCGGTGGCGCAGCAGCGCGTAGGGGCCGAGCACGCCGACCGACATGACGTTGCGCCAGAACGCGATCGCCAGCGCCGGGGCGGCGGTGGCGCTGATCAGCGGCGCGGAGAGCGAGATGCCGGAGACGGAGACGGCGAGCAGCAGCAGGTCGAGCTTGGGCAGCGGGTGCCCGGGGACCGGCCCGGTCGCGATGCCGGTGCCGGGGGTGGCGGTGCCGGCGATGCCGGTGCCGGGGGCGGCGGAGGCTGGAGTGGCGGAGGCTGACTCGGGCCGGGCGGCGGGCACGGCGCTCCTCTGGCTCGGGGTGAGGGTGTGGGCGGCTCCTACGGTAAGGCCCGTGCGGCCCCCACGGCACTGTCGCCCGACGGGTGAGACATCCGCTGGACGCCCGGAACCGGGCCTGGGGCTACGCTGTCGGCCATGGACCGTACGCCCGCCACCGCCACCGCCGACGACTTCCTCGACCAGGCCCTGGTGGAGGAGGCCGCGAAGAAGTCCGGACTGCTCTGGGTCCGGGCGGACGGCCAGGAGCACAGCCGGGCGCTCTGGCACGCCTGGTACGACGGCGCCGTGGTGGTGGTCGGCGACGGCGGCGAGCAGCCGCTGCACGGGCTGGCCGCCGGGGCCGGCGCGGTGGTGACCGTCCGCAGCAAGGACAAGGGCGGCCGGCTGACCGGCTGGCCGGCCCGGGTCTCCGAGCTGGCGCCGGGCAGCGAGGCCTGGCTCGGCGCGGTCGAGGAGCTCAAGGGCAAGCGGCTGAACGCGCCCGACACCGACACCATCGCCGACCGCTGGGCCCGCGAGTGCCGGGTGCTGCGCCTGGAGCCCGCCGGGCTGACCGAGCGCCCGGGGGCGATGCCGGACGCCTCGCACGCCACCGCCCCGATGCCCACCACCGCCACCACCCGGATGCCGATCCCGGCCGGCCTCCCCAAGCTGCTGCTCAAGCGCCGCAAGGGCTGAGCCCGGCCCGCCTCCCCGCGCGGAAAGTCGGCCCGGCCGACGTCCCGTGCCGACTCCCCCGCAGGTCACCCTTCCCTCCCCCGCCCCCGGCCGGCCACGGCTCGCCGGGCCGGGCCCCGGGTGCCCGGGTAGCCTTGGCCCCGGGGCCGCTCCCGCGCGCCCGTGAGGGCGTCTAGCTAGGCGAGGGAGTCCATGGCAGGGCCAGGCAGCCGGGTCTTCATCTCGCACCTCTCCGGCGTCGCCGTCTTCGACCCGAACGGCGACCAGGTCGGCCGGGTCCGCGACGTGGTGGTCTCGCTGCGCCTCGGCGGACGCCCGCCCCGGGTGCTCGGACTGGTGGTCGAGGTGATCGGCCGCCGCCGGATCTTCCTCCCGATGACCCGGGTCACCAGCCTGGAGTCCGGCCAGGTGCTCACCACCGGCGTGATCAACATGCGCCGCTTCGAGCAGCGCCCGTCCGAGACCCTCGTCCTCGGCGAACTGCTCGACCGCACCGTCACCTGGAGCAAGACCGGCCAGGAGGTCACCGTCCTGGACGTGGCGATGGTGCAGACCCGGCTGCGCGAGTGGGAGATCAGCAAGGTCTTCGTCCAGGTCGGCCGGGTCGGCCGGCTGCGCAAGGCCAAGGGCGAGACGCTCACCCTGGACTGGAAGGACGTCACCGGCTTCTCCGTCACCGAGGAGGACCAGGGCGCCGCCAACCTGCTCGCCACCTTCGACCAGCTGCGCCCCGCCGACCTCGCCAACGTCATGCACCACCTGTCCTCCAAGCGGCGCGCCGAGGTGGCCGCCGCGCTGGACGACGAGCGGCTCGCCGACGTGCTGGAGGAGCTGCCCGAGGACGACCAGGTCGAGATCATCGGCAAGCTGAAGGACGAACGGGCCGCCGACGTCCTGGAGGCGATGGACCCGGACGACGCCGCCGACCTGCTCTCCGAACTCCCCGGCGACGAGGCCGAACGGCTGCTCCAGCTGATGGAGCCGGACGAGGCCGAGCCCGTCCGCCGCCTGCTGACGTACGAGGAGAACACCGCCGGCGGTCTGATGACCACCGAGCCGATCGTGCTGGAGCCCGACTCCACCGTCGCCGAGGCGCTCGCCCGGGTCCGGGTCGCCGACAACAAGCCGGCGCTGGCCGCGCAGGTCTTCGTCTGCCGCCCGCCGAACGAGACCCCCACCGGCAAGTACCTGGGCATCGTGCACTTCCAGCGGCTGCTCCGCGAGCCCCCGTACACCCTGGTCGGCTCGCTGGTGGACGACGACCTCGACCCGCTGCCGCCGGACACCCCGCTGCCGCTGATCACCAGCTACCTGGCGACGTACAACATGGTCGCCGCCCCCGTGGTCGACGAGGCCGACCACCTGGTCGGCGCGGTCACCGTGGACGACGTGCTCGACCACCTGCTGCCCGAGGACTGGCGCGAGGCCGCCCTGCACGGGCCGGCCGAGGAGAGAGAGGTGACCGGTGGACGCTGACCGCAAGGGCCGCCGGGACGAGTCCCCCCGCCAGCGGCTGCAGGGCGAGCTGCGGGAGCTGCGCCGGTTGCGCGAACTGCGCGCCCGCGAGGGCGGCCGCGACCGGCGCGCCGAGCCCGCCGGCGCCGGCCCCGCCCGCGCCCGGCTGGACCAGCCGCGCACCGCCCGCCCCGGCCTGATCACCCTGCCGACCTACGACCCGGAGGCCTTCGGCAAGCTCTCCGAACGGATCGCCCGCTTCCTCGGCACCGGGCGGTTCATCGTCTGGATGACGGTGGTGGTCATCGTCTGGGTCGGCTGGAACACCCTGCTGCCGGACGCCGTCCACTTCGACGACTACCCATTCATCTTCCTCACCCTGATGCTCTCGCTCCAGGCCTCGTACGCGGCGCCGCTGATCCTGCTGGCGCAGAACCGGCAGGACAACCGGGACCGGGTCAACATGGAGCAGGACCGGGCCCGCAGCGACCGGAACATCGCCGACACCGAGTACCTCACCCGCGAGGTCGCGTCGCTGCGCCACGGCCTGGGCGAGGTCGCCACCCGGGACTTCATCCGCTCCGAACTCCAGTCGCTGCTCAAGGAGATCGACGAGCGCCGGGAGACCTCCGACGTGCTGTGACCGGCGGCACGCTACCGGCGAGTCAAGTGGTACGCCCGGCGCCGTACCATCAAGGCATGGCCAACGAGACAGAGGTCGCGGCCGGCGTCACGGAGGAGTCCGTACGCCAGGCGCTCGCGACCGTCAACGACCCGGAGATCAACCGCCCGATCACCGAGATCGGCATGGTGAAATCGGTCGAGATCGCCGAGGGCGGGGCCGTCAGCGTCGCGGTCTACCTGACCGTCTCCGGCTGCCCGATGCGCGACACCATCGTCACCCGGGTCCGCGAAGCGGTCGGCCGGGTGCCGGGCGTCACCGGTGTCGAGGTCGAGCTCGACGTGATGAGCGACGAGCAGCGCAAGGAGCTCTCCCAGCTGCTGCGCGGCGGCGCGCCCGAGCGGGAGATCCCGTTCGCCAAGCCCGGCACGCTGACCCGCGTCTACGCGGTCGCCTCCGGCAAGGGCGGCGTCGGCAAGTCCTCGGTGACGGTCAACCTCGCCGCCGCGATGGCCGCGGACGGCCTGAAGGTGGCCGTGGTCGACGCCGACATCTACGGCCACAGCGTGCCGCGGATGCTGGGCGTCGAGGGCCGGCCCACCCAGGTCCAGGACATGATCATGCCGCCGCAGGCGAACGGCGTGAAGGTCATCTCGATCGGCATGTTCACCCCGGGCAACGCCCCGGTGGTCTGGCGCGGCCCGATGCTGCACCGCGCGCTGCAGCAGTTCCTCGCCGACGTCTGGTGGGGCGACCTCGACGTCCTGCTGCTGGACCTGCCGCCCGGCACCGGCGACATCGCGATCTCGGTGGCCCAGCTGATCCCCAACGCGGAGATCCTGATCGTCACCACCCCGCAGATGGCCGCCGCCGAGGTGGCCGAGCGGGCCGGCACCATCGCGGTGCAGACCCACCAGAAGATCGTCGGCGTGATCGAGAACATGTCCGGCATGCCCTGCCCGCACTGCGACGAGATGATCGACGTGTTCGGCACCGGCGGCGGCCAGACCGTCGCCGACGCGCTCACCCGGACCGTCGGCGCCACCGTCCCGGTCCTCGGCTCGATCCCGATCGACGTCCGCCTGCGCGAGGGCGGCGACGACGGCCGCCCGGTCGTCCTGGCCGCCCCCGACTCCCCGGCCGGCGCCGCCCTGCGCGCCGTCGCCGGCAAGCTCGGCGGCCGCCAGCGCGGCCTCTCCGGCCTCTCCCTCGGCCTGACGCCGAAGAACAAGTTCTGATCGGCCCCACGGGCACTCGAGAGGGGCCGGGCGCGCGCTGCGTCCGGCCCCTTTCGTGTGCCCGGGGCGCGGGGCACGGGGGCGTTACGGGCGGGTGTAGGCGGTGAGGTCGGGGACGGTGGAGAAGCCGGTTCCGTAGGCGCTGACGCCGCGGCCGTAGGCGCCGAGGAGGACGCCGGGGGCCTCGCCGGCGAGGACCCAGCCGTACTCGGACTCGCGGTAGCGGAAGGGCTGCGGGAGGCCGTTGACCGGGAGGCTGAGGGTGGACCAGCCGGGGCCGGCCAGGTCGTCGGCGAGGTCCCAGGCGAGGGACGACTGCTGGTCCAGCCAGTCCTGGCGCAGCGTGCGGTCGAGCTGACCGGGCCAGGTGGCCGCGAGCAGGCCGGAGCCGGCCAGCCAGGCGGCGGAGGAGGCGGAGGTCGCCTCCAGGGTGCCGGTGTTGTCGGCGCTGCGGCGGCTGTCCCGGCGGGCGACGGTGACGACGACGGCGAACCGACGCATGTCGCGCGGCTCGTACTGGCGGGCCGGCTCCTCGCCGTGGCCGAGGGTGCCGTAGTCGACGCTGCCGGGCGCGCCGGTGCGCGGGCCTCCGGCGCCGGCCTGCATCAGGTAGCGGCGGCCGGTCCAGCCGTCGTCCAGGCCGTACCAGGGGAAGTCCGCGGACAGGTAGGGCACCAGCGGGTCCGCCGGGCCGGCCTGACCGCCGACCACCCGGCCACCGGCCGTGGCCGTCCCCACCGCATGACTCGTCGCGTCCATCCCCGGGCCTCCTCAACGCACGTTTGCCTGCCGCAGCGCGCTCCCATGGTGGCGTACCGCGGCGTCTCCGCCGGGCGTCTTCGGCCCAAGAAGGGGCCGGAAGTGACAGACGGCACAGCGGGACAATCAGCACAATAGCGGCGTGAACGCCGCCGCCCCGCTCAGCCGGGCGGCCGGGCGGGGCGGTGGCGTCGTCGGGTGAGTGCGTTTCCCGCCCCGAGCCGAACGGCGCACCGGTGCCGGGCGGGAGGAGCGGGGGAGCGACGGAGCGACGGAGCGGGTTAGCGCGTCACGTCGCGTCAGGGTCGAACGGGGGGCGCTCGCCGGGCTGCAGCGGTGTGCCCGCGGAGGCGGTCGCCGCGGCCGCCGCGGCGGACTTGTCCATGCTGACCGTGCCGGTGCGGCCGTGGCCGTTCACCGGAGTGGCGGGCTTGTCGTCCAGCACCGAGCGGATGTCCAGGCCGTCCCGCATCTCCTTGAGGCCCAGCGGGTCCTCCTGGCCGCCCATCAGCTGCTTGCGGACGAAGGTCTTCGGGTGGAGGTCCTCGAACTCGAAGTCCTTGAACTCCGGGCCGAGCTCGCTGCGGATGTCCTCCTTCGCGTTGTCGGCGAAGGACCGGATCTTCCGGATGAAGCCCATGGAGTCCTGGATCAGCTTCGGCAGCTTGTCCGGACCGAAGATCACGATGGCCATGATGACCAGGGTCAGCACCTCCAGCCCGCCTACGTCGCTGAACACCTGTGCTCCCTAGCTCGTCGGACCGGTTCCTACAGCGTAATGGCCACCGGCCGGTCCCGGCCCCACGATGTGATGAAGCCGTGGTGAAGACCTGCCGATGGCCGTGGCCGGAGCGGCCGGAGTGCGCTACCGGGTCTCGTGGTGCAGCCCGGCCAGGCCGGAGCTCGGCACGCGGTCCGGGACCGCACGATCCGGTACGGCGCGGTCCGGCAGCGACTGCGGCGGGGCCTCGCTGCGGGTGGCGGCCACCGGGCGGACCGGGAAGTCGACCGGGACCTGCGCGTTCATCGGGACCAGCCCGCCGCCGCGTCCGGTGTTGCCCACCGGGCTGACCGACGTACCGTGCTGCTCCTCGCTCTGCGCGGCGAAACCGCCGACCCCGCCCAGCGTCACCGCGGCCACCGAGAAGGCCCCGGCGGCGGCGAACACGAAGCGGCGCCCGCGCGGCGGGGCCTGCCGGGCGACGGCGGGAGCGGGAGCGGCGGGAGCGGCCGCGGCCGGCTCCGGCCGGACGGCGGCCTCGGGACGGCCGGACCGCCGGCCCATCAGCGGGCGCAGCACCGAGCCGCCGCGCCCGAAGGCCCGCGGGTCGATGCCCGGCACCGGCGCGTCGGCGCCGAGCGCGCCCGCGCCGAAGGAGGCGCCGGCGCCGCGGCCGAAGGAGCCGCCGTTCAGCCGGCTGCCGCCGAGCGTGCCCCCGGCGGCGGGGAGGCCGCCGCCGGGCAGGTCGTCGTCGTCCCGGCGCGGCCGGTCCGCCGCCCGGGGCCGCTCCTCCGGGAGCTCGTCCGGCAGGGCGCCCACGGCCATCAGCCGGGCCATCAGCGCCGAGGACGGGCCGGGGGTGTCGGTGCGGGTCAGCAGGTGCTTGACGGCGCGGCCCTCGTCGGCTTCCGCGAGGCACTGCGGACAGGTCGCCAGGTGGGCCTGGACGCGGTCGCGCGAGTCGTGGCCGAGTTCGCCGTCGACGAAGGCGGAGAGCCGCTCCCCGAGGTGGTGCTCCTCGGCGGCGGGTTCGGTGGGCCGGACCGCGACCGCGCGCAGCCCCGGCTCGCCCGGCAGGGCGGCGGCGGGCGGCAGGGGCACGTCGGGCCCGTCCTGGCCGCGGCGGCCCAGCTGGGGCCAGCCGCTTCGGCGGGCGGCGGCCTTGCCGGCCGCGTCCGGCCGGCCCGGCCCTGACCGGCCGGTTCCGCTCACGATCGCCTCCGTCCGCGCCCGCCGGGCGCGCCCGTGGCCTCGCCGACGACGGCGCCGACCGGCACCGGCTCCTCGGAGCCGCCCCGGCGCTCGCGGCCGGGGGCCGCGCCGGGCGCGCGGTGCTTGAGCGCGGCGCGCAGGTGCGAGCGGCCGCGGTGGATCCGGCTGCGGACGGTGCCGAGCTTGACGCCGAGCGTGGCCGCGATCTCCTCGTAGGAGAGGCCCTCGATGTCGCAGAGCACCACGGCGGCGCGGAACTCCGGGGCGAGGGTGTCCAGCGCCTGCTGGACGTCGGCGTCGAAGTGGGTGTCGCTGAAGACCTGGGCCGGGCTGGGCTCACGGCTGGCCAGGCGCTCGGCCGCGTCGTCGCCGAGCGCGTCGAAGCGGATCCGCTGGCGGCGGCGGACCATGTCCAGGAAGAGGTTGGTGGTGATCCGGTGCAGCCAGCCCTCGAACGTGCCGGGGGTGTAGGTGGACAGCGAGCGGAACACCCGGACGAAGACCTCCTGGGTGAGGTCCTCGGCGTCGTGCTGGTTGCCCGTCAGGCGGTAGGCGAGGCGGTAGACGCGGGCGCTGTGGGCCTCGACGATCTCCTCCCAGGTGGGCGGAGTCCAGGTCTGCGCGTCGGGACCCTCGGCGAAGCTCGCGAGGGCGGCGGGGGCCTCGGTGGTACCGGCGGCCGGCGTCTCGGCGGCCGGCAGGTCCAGGGGGGAGTGCGCAGGCTGGTTCATCACGGGCTTCGGCGTACGGGCCGACGTGGTGCCGCGGATGTGCCGCCGCACAGGGACGTCGCCCTCGGCCACACCTCCTCGGTCGGCTCTTCTGCCCAGCAGGGCCACCACCATATCCACCTCACCCGTCAAGCCCGGATAAAAGTGCCGGGGCCGTCAAGCCCCGTACGTCAGGCCCTCGCGGGCCCGGCCCGGACGCACCGGGCCCGGACCACCGGCCCGGGGGCACCGGCTCACCCGGTCCCTGCTCCACCCAACGGCCCGCCGCCGTACGCGGTTCCCGGTCGGCCAGTAATCTGTGGCAGGAAATATCGACATCCGCTTCGACATCCGCTCCGCACCGGGCCGCCGCCCGGGGCTCCGAAAGAGGCAGCCATCAGCGAGTTCGGGCCCGCGCGCGCGGCCCTCGCCGACACCTACGTCGGCGAGGACGCGGTGCTGACCTACGCCCGGGCACAGTCCGCGCGGACCGGCATCAAGGCGATCGGACCGAGCGGCGGGGCCTGCCTGCGCCTGCTCGCGGCGGCGCTGGACGCCAAGGCGGTGGCCGAGATCGGCACCGGGACGGGCGTCTCCGGGGTCTACCTGCTGCGCGGGATGCGGCCGGACGGCGTGCTCACCACGGTGGACTCCGAGCCGGTGCGCCAGCAGCTGGCCCGGGAGGCGTACCAGGCGGCCGGGTTCGCGGCCAACCGGTCGCGGTTCATACCGGGGCGGGCCCTGGAGGTGCTGCCCCGGCTCGCGGACGGCCAGTACGACCTGGTGTTCTGCGACGGGGATCCGGCGGAGTCCCGGGAGTACCTGGCGGAGTCGCTGCGGCTGCTGCGGCCGGGCGGGATGGTCTGCTTCGAGGGCGTCTTCCAGGAGGGCCGGCTGGCCGAGCCGGAGCTGCAGGACCCGCAGACGCACGCGGTGCGCGACCTGGTCCGGGACGTCCGGGAGAGCGAGGCGCTGCTGCCGGCCCTGCTGCCGGTCTCGGACGGGCTGCTCTGCGCCGTGAAGCGGTAGAGCGGCCCGAGGCGGTAGCGGGCGGGCCCGGGGCCGCCCCGGGAAACAAAGGGCCCGGGAAGCAACAGGGCCCGGCAAGCACAGGGCCGGGAACCACGGACTCCGGGAACCACAGAGCCCGGGTCGACGAGATCGTCGTACCCGGGCCCGGCAGCACATCTCCAGGAGATGGCGAGCACCCGCTGCGGTCAGCCGCAGGCCTTCTTCAGGGCCTCGCCGAGGGCGTCGGCCTCGTCAGGCGTGAGCTCCACCACGAGGCGTCCGCCGCCTTCGAGCGGAACGCGCATGATGATGCCCCGCCCCTCTTTGGTGACTTCGAGCGGGCCGTCACCCGTCCGCGGCTTCATGGCCGCCATGCTCGTTCCCCTTCCTGCAACCGCTCAGCTACGCACCGGCAGTCCGTCCACCGCCGGTATCGAACGCATTGATCGGAAGCCATTATCCCGCATGCCACGGCCTGATGACCAACATCACTCTCGGTGCAACCAGGGCCGGACCGGCCCCAACCGGCACATTTACCGCCATAAGCCCCGGCGCGGCGCAGGTGCGTACGCCACCGGAAGGTGCGATACCTCACACTCCCCACCCGGCCGTGCGCTCCGGCATCCTGACACACGACCGACCCGTGACGATCACCCAAGGGAGCCCCTCGCCCATGTCCGATTCCGTGCTGTACGAGCTGGACGGCGGCCTGGCCGTCATCACCATCAACCGCCCGGAGGCGATGAACGCCCTGGACACCGCGACCAAGGTCGCCCTGCGCGACACCGTGGTCGCCGCGGCCGAGGACCCGGCCGTGCGGGCCGTGCTGCTGACCGGGGCCGGGGAGCGGGCCTTCTGCGTCGGACAGGACCTCAAGGAGCACCTGGGCCTGCTCAAGCAGGCCGAGGAGACCGGTGAGGGCGCGCTGAAGACCGTCGCCGAGCACTACAACCCGCTGCTGCGGGCGCTGGCCGGGATGCGCAAGCCGACGGTGGCGGCGGTCGGCGGCGTGGCCGCGGGCGCGGGCGCCTCGCTGGCCTTCGCCTGCGACTTCCGGATCATCGCGGACACCGCCGGCTTCAACACCGCGTTCGCCGGGATCGCGCTGACCGCCGACTCGGGCGCCTCCTGGACGCTGCCGCGGCTGGTCGGGCACGCCAAGGCGACCGAGCTGCTGATGCTGCCGCGCACCGTGAAGGCGACCGAGGCGATGGAGCTGGGCCTGGCCACCAAGGTGGTCCCGCTCGCCGAGCTGGCCGCCACCGCGCGGGTCTTCGCCAAGGAGCTGGCCGAGGGCCCGACGGTGGCGTACGGCGCCATCAAGGAGTCGCTGGCGTACGGCGCCTCGCACTCGCTGGACGAGCTGCTCGACAAGGAGGACGAGCTGCAGACGCTGGCGGGCGGCAGCGAGGACCACCGGATCGCGGTCCGCGCGTTCATCGCCAAGGAGAAGCCGAAGTACCTCGGCCGCTAGGTATGAAACCGCCGGGGCTACCCCGGCTCCCCCGGCTGCCCCCGGCGGCCCTACGCCCGCCCGGGGCCCTTCCGGGCCTCGGCGAGGGCGGCGCGGACGTGGCAGTCCGCCAGGTGGTCGTCCACCAGGCCGCAGGCCTGCATCAGCGCGTAGGCGGTGGTCGGGCCGACGAAGCGGAAGCCCGCCTTCTTGAGCGCCTTCGCCAGCGCCGTCGACTCGGGCGTGACGGCCGGTACCTCGTCCAGGCTGCGGGGGGCCGGCCGGTCCGGGTCGCCGGCGTGCTGCCAGATCAGCGCGTCCAGGCCGCCGTCGAGGTCACGGGCGACCCTGGCGTTGGCGATGGCGGCCTCGATCTTGGCGCGGTTGCGGATGATGCCGGCGTCGCCGAGCAGCCGCTCGACGTCCGCGGGGCCGAACTCGGCGACCTCGGCGATCTTGAAGCCGGCGAACGCGGACCGGAAGCCCTCACGGCGGCGCAGGATGGTGAGCCAGGACAGCCCGGACTGGAAGGCCTCCAGGCAGACCCGCTCGAACAGCGCGTCGTCGCCGCGCACCGGACGGCCCCACTCGGTGTCGTGGTAGACCCGGTAGTCGTCCGTGGAGTCGCCCCAGCCGCAGCGGAGCAGGCCGTCCGGGCCGACCACGGCGCCGTTCGCGCTCATTGGTCCGCCGCCGGCTTCGCGTCCTCGGGCCGCTTGGTGAGGTTCGCGGGCTCGACCACCTTGGCGAACTCCTCCAGGCCGGGCAGCGGTTCGGCGCCGGCGGCCGGGCCGTCGCCGGCCTCGATCGCGCCGCGCAGCGCGGCGGCGGCCTCCAGCTCGGCGATCCGCGCGTCCCGGTAGGCGAGTTCCGCGCCCAGCCGGTCGAGGACGTCGTCCACCTCGTCCATCCGGTAGCCGCGGACGGCCATCGGCAGCCGGATGCCGTCGACGTCGTCCTGGCTCAGCGGCCGGTCCTGCGGCAGCCGTGCGGCGATCCGGTCCTGAACCGCCTCCGGCAGCGAGCCGCCCCCGCCCAGCGCCACCAGCGCGGCGCCGCCGACCACCACGGCCATGGCCACCACGATCACCCAGAACACGTGCTGTCCTCCCGACATCCCGGCCGGCCTCCGTCCTGGTGGGATCATGGTTCCCGAGAGACCGGGGGCCATCATCGCACCCGCGGCAGCTGTGGAGGAGACATCGGTGGCACTGCGCCTGGGACCACGGGAATTCGGTGACGACGAGCTGGTGATCATGGCGATCGTCAACCGGACCCCGGACTCGTTCTTCGACAAGGGTGCCACCTTCGCCGACGAGGCCGCGTTCGCCGCCGCCGACCGCGCGATGGCCGAGGGCGCCGCGATCCTCGACATCGGCGGGGTGAAGGCCGGGCCGGGCGACGAGGTCACCGTCGAGGAGGAGCTGCGGCGCACCGTCCCGTTCGTGGCGGAGCTGCGCAAGCGCCACCCGGAGGCCGTGATCAGCGTGGACACCTGGCGGCACGAGGTCGGCGAGGCGGTCTGCGAGGCCGGCGCGGATCTGCTGAACGACGCCTGGGGCGGGGTGGACCCGAAGCTCGCCGAGGTGGCCGCACGGCACGACGTCGGCCTGGTCTGCACCCACGCGGGCGGCGCCGAGCCGCGCACCCGGCCGCACCGGGTCGGGTACGAGGACGTGATGGCGGACATCCTGCGGGTGACCGTCGGGCTGGCCGAGCGGGCGGTGGGGCTGGGCGTGCGGCGGGACGCGGTGATCATCGACCCGGGACACGACTTCGGCAAGAACACCCGGCACTCGCTGGAGGCGACCCGGCGGCTGCCGGAGATGACCGCGACCGGGTTCCCGGTGCTGGTCTCGCTCTCCAACAAGGACTTCGTCGGCGAGACGCTGGACAAGCCGGTGGACGAGCGGCTGCTCGGCACCCTGGCGACCACGGCCGTCTCGGCCTGGCTCGGCGCGCGGGTCTACCGGGTCCACCAGGTCGCCGAGACCCGGCAGGTGCTGGACATGGTCGCCTCGATCCGGGGCACCCGCCCCCCGGCGGTGGCCCGCCGGGGGCTGGCCTGAACCGGCGCCCGCCGGTCCTAGATCTCGTCCACCGGACGGCGGGCGTCGGCGAGGATCTTCATGACCTCGTCGATCTCGTCGGTGATGTGGAACAGCTCCAGGTCGTGCGGGGCCGCCTTGCCCTGCGCGACCAGGGTGTTCTTCAGCCAGTCGACCAGACCGCCCCAGTACTCGCTGCCGAAGAGGATCACCGGGAAGCGGGTGACCTTCTTCGTCTGCACCAGGGTGAGCGCCTCGAAGAGCTCGTCCAGCGTGCCGAGGCCGCCGGGCAGCACGACGAAGCCCTGGGCGTACTTCACGAACATCGTCTTGCGGACGAAGAAGTAACGGAAGTTCAGCCCGAGGTCGACGAACTCGTTGAGCCCCTGCTCGAAGGGCAGCTCGATGCCGAGGCCGACGCTCAGGCCCCCGGCGTCCGAGGCGCCGCGGTTGGCCGCCTCCATGGCGCCCGGGCCGCCGCCGGTGATCACCGCGTAGCCGGCCTCGGCCAGCGCCCGGCCGATGGCCACGCCGGCCGCGTACTCGGGCGAGTCGACCGGGGTCCGGGCGGATCCGAAGACGCTGATCGCGGGCGGGAGTTCGGCGAGTGCGCCGAAGCCCTCGACGAATTCGGAGGTGATCCGCAGGACCCGCCACGGGTCCGTGTGCAGCCAGTCGGTCGGGCCGGTGGTGTCCAGCAGGCGCTGGTCCGTCGTGCTCTCGCCGACCTGGTCCCGGCGCACCAGCACCGGGCCCTTCTGCTTCTCGGGCCAGGCCTTCTTCGGGCGCGGCTCGCCCACCCGCTCGGGACCGTGACCGTAGTGCTTTTCGTCTCCAGTGCCTGTCATGACGAAACCCTACGCCCGTTGATCCCCGTTTACGGGCAACGGCGAAAGGTCGGCTGGGCGACCGGAAGATGGCGTTCAGCCCCTCCTCCCCCGGCCGCCCCGCCGCGGCGTCCCGCCGGAGTCAGTCGGTCAGCCAGGCGCGCAGCCGCGCCTCGGTCTCGGCGATCGCGGTGAGCGAGCAGTGCTCGTCCCGCTTGTGCGCGAGGTTCGGGTCGCCGGGGCCGTAGTTGACCGCGGGCACGCCGAAGGCGCTGAACCGGGCGACGTCCGTCCAGCCGAACTTGGCCCGGGCGACGCCGCCGGTCGCGGCCAGGAAGGCCCGTGCGGCGGGCCGGTCGAGGCCGGGCAGGGCGCCCGGGGCGGAGTCGGTGACGGTCACCTCGAAGCCGTCGAAGACCTCGCGGACGTGCTTCTCCGCGTCCGCCTCGCTGCGGTCGGGCGCGTAGCGGAAGTTGACCGTCACCACGCACTCGTCCGGGATGACGTTGCCGGCCACGCCGCCGTCGACGCGCACCGCGTTGAGGCCCTCGCGGTACTCCAGGCCGTCGATCTCCACCCGGCGCGGCCGGTACGTCGCGAGCCGGGTGAGCACCTCGGCGGCGCGGTGGATGGCGTTGTCGCCGAGCCAGCTGCGGGCCGCGTGGGCGCGCACCCCGGTGAGCCGGACCTGCACCCGCAGGGTGCCCTGGCAGCCGCCCTCGACGGTGGCCCCGCTGGGCTCCATCAGCACCGCGAAGTCGGCGGCCAGCCAGTCCGGGTGCTCCGCGGCGAGGTGGCCGAGGCCGTTGCGGTGGGCCTCCACCTCCTCGCAGTCGTAGAAGACGAAGGTGAGGTCCCGGTTGGGCTCGGGCAGGGTGGCGGCCAGCCGGAGCTGGACGGCCACGCCGGACTTCATGTCCGAGGTGCCGCAGCCGTAGAGCAGGTCGCCCTCGACGTAGGACGGCAGGTTGTCGGCGATCGGCACGGTGTCCAGGTGGCCGGCGAGCAGGACGCGCTCGGCCCGGCCGAGGTCGGTCCGGGCGACCACGTTGTTGCCGTGCCGGTCCACGGTGAGGTGGGGGTAGCCGCGCAGGGCGGCCTCCACGGCGTCGGCGAGCGCCTGCTCGTCGCCGCTGACCGACGGGAAGTCGACGAGCCGGGCGGTCAGCGCGCCGCCGTCGAGAGTGAGGTCCAGGGGCGTGTTCGGGCTGCTCATGGTGGAAAAGCCTAGTCGGGGCGGGCCCGGCGGCGGGGAATCCGAGAACCGTGGGCGCCGCACATCCGTCCGAGTGGGTACGGTGTCGGGGCAGGATCACGGTGGAGAGGGGCGGCGGTGGCCGGCAGGAGGAAGAGCGGCGGGCAGGGCGGCGACGCGGCGCCCAGGCGGCGCCGTAGGCCGTTGCGCCTGGTGCTGATCGGGCTGCTGGTGCTCGCGGTGGTCGCCGTGGGCCTGTTCTGGCTGCGCGACCAGAAGCTGCTGACCCCCGAGGGCTGCTCGGTGAAGACCCCGGCCGGCGAGGGCACCCTGGAGATCCCGCAGGCGGCCAACGCGGCGACGATCGCCGCCGTGGCGCACGCCCGCGGCCTGCCGGACCGGGCGGTGACCATCTCGCTGGCGACGGCGATGCAGGAGTCCAAGATCCGCAACCTGGCCGGCGGCGACCGGGACTCGATCGGCCTGTTCCAGCAGCGGCCCTCGCAGGGCTGGGGCACGGTGCAGCAGATCATGGACCCGGTCTACGCGACCAACAAGTTCCTGGACGGCCTGGTCAAGGTGCCCGGCTACACCCGGCTGCCGCTGACCGACGCCGCCCAGCAGGTCCAGAAGAGCGGCTACCCGCAGGCGTACGCCAAGCACGAGACCAAGGCGACGCTGCTGGCCTCCGCCCTGGCCGGCCGCGAGCCGGCCTCGCTCACCTGCGTGGTGCACGACTTCGCCGCGCCGGAGAGCGACGACGCGGCCGCCTCGGCGGCGGCGACCGACCAGGCCTCCGCCCCCGCGACGCCCTCCGCCTCCCCGGCCGCCAAGCCGGACCGGACGCAGGTGCTGGGCGACCGGGTGCGCCGCGAGTTCGGCCGCACGGTGACGCCCGCCCCCGGGTACAACTCGTCGGTCAAGGGCGCCGAGAACGCCGTCTCGCTCACCCCGGACCCGACCGCCAGCACCGACGCCGGGCCGGACGCCGAGCGGCAGAACGGCTGGGCGGTGGCGCACTGGGCGGTGACCCAGGCCCAGCAGCTGGGCATCGAGACGGTCGCCTACGACGGGAAGATCTGGCGCAAGGCCAAGTCCGAGGACGGCTGGAAGCCGCAGCCGACCGGCACCTCCACCAAGCTGGTGCTGGTCTCGCTCGCCAAGTCCTGAACGCGCCCGGCCGCGGGCCGCGCGGGCCTGCGCGAACGCCCGCTCCGGCGGTGCGCGTCGTGTTGACGCACTGGTGTCCGGGTGGCCGCCGAACGGGTGGTTGCTGTCAACTCCGGTGGACGGGGCGGACGTTGCGGCGGGCCGGGTTGCAGAACCGTCTCTCCCTTGGCGCACGGGACCTCCGCCCCGCGGCCGGGGCGGCCGACCCGGCCCGGCACCGAACATACGATCAGATCGTCGGCCGGTCCTTTTCCTCGCCCCGGCCGAAACCTTCTGGCTCCTGGAGCGGTAATACCCTCGTCCGCCCGGCGGACGGGACGGACCCAGACCCTTCGAGGAGCCCCATGTCTCACCCCCTCACGCGCCGGATCGCCCAGGCCGCGCTGCTCGTGGCGGCCGGCGCGACCCCGCTGGTCGCGGCCGGCTCCGCGTCCGCCGCAGACGCCCTGCTGCCCAAGTCCGACCTGGCCGCCCCGCTGGGCCAGCTGACCAACACCGACGCGGGCTCGACCCTGCAGCACACCACCCACGAGCTGGGTCAGGCCGCCGGGGGCACCGGAGCGGCCACCGTCGCCGCGGGCGTCCCGGCCACCGCCGACGCCACCGGCAACATCGTCGCCCACCAGCTCCCCGAGGCGAACGAGAAGGCCGGCTCGCTGACCGCCCCGGTCGACAAGACCGCGGCCACCACCGGCCAGCTCTCCACCATCACCCCGAAGGTCGCCGCCACGCTGGCCGACAAGCTCGGCGAGGCCGTCACCGGCGGCCACGGCGCGACCGGCCGCAGCGCGGGCGCCGCCGCCAACCCGGTCGGCGGCCTCTCCCAGACCGCGGGCCTGACCCAGAACCTGCCCGGCGCCGGTTCGCTCGCCGGCGCCGTCCCCGGCGCGAACGCCGTCACCGACGCGCTCCCGCTCGGGGCGGTCAGCCGCGCGCTGCCGGCCGAGGCCACCTCCGCGCTGCCCGGTGCCGACGTGCTGGGCCTGGCCGAGCACGGCTCGGCCAACCGCCTCGGCGGCGCCGACCTGGGCCCGAACTCCCCGCTGTCCGGCCTCTCCCCGATCACCGGTCTGCTCAACGGCGTCGGCGGCGGCGGCCTCGGCGGCCTGCCGATCGGCTGACCCACCGCGGCCCCGGAGCAGCACCCGGCTCAGCGGCAGCACCCCTCAGCAGCACCCCCAAGCAGCGGCCCCAAGCAGCGCCGCCGGGCAAGCTCCGGAGCAGTACGGCGAAGGGCCGGTGTCCGTCCCTTGCGTTCTAGGAGTCGTTGCAACACCCCAGTTCAGGGGATGCATTGGACTTCGAGATCCGTGAGGACCGGACGGCTCAGGGGCCTGTGAAGCT
>NZ_JBHXTG010000069.1:0-50056 GCF_042677465.1 Kitasatospora sp. NPDC127111 | reverse complement strand
GGGCCGGAGCGGCGACCGGGGCCGGAGCGGCCGGCGCCACCGGAGCCGGAGCGGCCACCGGCGCGGCCGGGGCCGCAGCCGGCGCCGGGGCGGCCGGAGCAGCCGGGGCGGCCGGAGCCGGAGCGGCCACCGGAGCCGGGGCGGCGGCCGGGGCCGGGGCGGCGGCCGGGGCCGGGGCGGCGACGGCGGCACCCGCGGCGCCGATCAGCGCGAGCTGGGCGCCGACCTCGGCGGTCTCGTCCTCGCCGACCAGGATCTTCACCAGGGTGCCGGCGACCGGCGACGGGATCTCGGTGTCGACCTTGTCGGTGGAGACCTCGAGCAGCGGCTCGTCGATCTCGACGGTGTCACCCTCGGCCTTCAGCCAGCGGGTGACGGTGCCCTCGGTGACCGACTCGCCCAGGGCGGGCAGCAGGACCGGGGTGGCGTCGCCGGCCGGAGCGGCGGGGGCGGCCGGAGCGGCCGGAGCCTCGGCGACCGGGGCGGCAGCGGCGGGCGCCTCCGCGACCGGAGCGGCGGCCGGAGCCGGAGCGGCCTCGGCGGCCGGGGCCGGGGCGGCGACCGGGGCGCCCGAGCCGTCGTCGATGATCGCCAGCTCGGCGCCGACCTCGACGGTCTCGTCCTCGGCGACCTTGATCGAGGCCAGGATGCCCGAGGCCGGGGCCGGGATCTCGGTGTCGACCTTGTCCGTCGACACCTCCAGCAGGGGCTCGTCGACCTCCACGCGCTCACCCTCGGCCTTCAGCCAACGGGTGACGGTGCCCTCGGAAACGCTCTCGCCCAGCGCGGGCAGTGTTACTGAGACCGCCATGGTTTCAGCGACTCCTATCAAGTCTTGCGAACTGGAAATGGGGGGATTGCGGGGCGCGATCAGTCGTGCGCGTGCAGCGGCTTGCCGGCCAGCGCCAGGTGCGCCTCGCCCAGGGCCTCGGACTGGGTCGGGTGCGCGTGGATGAGCTGGGCGACCTCGGCCGGCAGCGCCTCCCAGTTGTAGATCAGCTGCGCCTCGCCGACCTGCTCGCCCATGCGGGCGCCGACCATGTGGACGCCGACCACGGCGCCGTCCTTGACCTGGACGAGCTTGATCTCGCCGGCGGTCTTCAGGATCTTGCTCTTGCCGTTGCCGGCCAGGTTGTACTTGAGGGTGACGACCTTCTCCTTGCCGTACAGCTCGACGGCCTTGGCCTCGGAGATGCCGACGGAGGCGACCTCGGGGTTGGAGTAGGTCACGCGCGGGACGCCGTCGTAGTCGATCGGCACCGGCTTCAGGCCGGCCAGGCGCTCGGCGACCAGGATGCCCTCGGCGAAGCCGACGTGGGCCAGCTGCAGGGTCGGGGCGAGGTCGCCGACGGCGGAGATGGTGGGCACGTTGGTGCGCATGTACTCGTCGACGAGGACGTAGCCGCGGTCCATCGCGACGCCGTTCTCCTCGTAGCCCAGGCCGGCCGAGACCGGGCCGCGGCCGATGGCGACGAGCAGCAGGTCGGCGTCGATCTGCTTGCCGTTCTCGGTGGAGACGCGGACACCGGTCTCGGTGTACTCGACGCCGGAGAAGCGGGCCTTCAGCTCGAACTTGATGCCGCGCTTGCGGAACGCGCGCTCCAGCAGCTTGGACGAGTTCTCGTCCTCCAGCGGCACCAGGTGCGGCAGGGCCTCGACGATGGTGACCTCGACGCCGAAGGACTTCCAGACCGAGGCGAACTCGACGCCGATCACGCCGCCGCCGAGGATGACGGCCGACTTCGGGATGCGGTCGAGCTTCAGGGCGTGGTCGGAGGAGATCACGCGGTCGCCGTCGATCTCCAGGCCCGGGATCGAGCGGGGCACGGAGCCGGTGGCCAGGATGATGTGGCGGCCCTCGATGCGCTGGCCGTTGACGTCCACCGAGGTCTGCGAGGAGAGCTTGCCCTCGCCCTGGATGAAGGTCACCTTGCGGGAGGCCACCAGGCCCTGCAGACCCTTGTACAGGCCGGCGATGACGTCGTCCTTGTACTTGTGGACGCCGTTGATGTCGATGCCCTGGAAGGTGGCCAGCACGCCGAACTCGGCGGCCTCCTTCGTCTCGTCCGCGATCTCGGCGGCGTGCAGCAGCGCCTTGGTCGGGATGCAGCCGCGGTGCAGGCAGGTGCCGCCCAGCTCACCCTTCTCGACCAGGGCAACGCTCAGGCCCAGCTGAGCGGCGCGGAGCGCCGCGGCGTAACCGCCGCTTCCGCCTCCGAGAATGACTACGTCGAAAACGGTGCTGGCGTCGTTCGCCACGTCACGTCCTCCATGCAATGGGGTGGGTCGCCGGGCCGGTCGCGGTCCGGTGGGTCGGAAGCCTTTGTGGGGCGCCCAGTCGTGCCGGAAATACATCTTCGCACTTGTTCACGGTGGCTGATGTCCGGGTCCACCCCAGGGGTGTCCCACGGGGTGGTCACCGGGGTGGGTGCACCCCTGGCGGAAGGGCATCATCGCAGCTCAGAGCGGGGTTGACAGTGCCGGGGAGGGTGCTCCGGGCGGTCCGGCACCGGGCGGGTTCCACAGTGTGGAACAAAGTTTCGCCCGCAGCGAACAGGGGTGCGGGACGGGCGCCCGTTCCTTACTCGCAGGTAACAGCGGTGCCCGGCTCGTCCGGGTCCGCGAAGCCGGACGGGGCCCGGCGCACCAGCGCCGGACCCCGTCCGTTCCGCAGCCCGTGTCGGCGACCCGGATCAGGCCTTGTCGCCCGCCGCGGTCCGCTCGGCGAAGCGGACCAGGGTGCGCACCGCGGTCGCGGTGCCGCCCTTGGGGGTGTAGCCGTACGGCGCGCCCTCGTGGAACGCCGGGCCGGCGATGTCCAGGTGGGCCCAGTCGATGCCCTCGGCCACGAACTCCTTCAGGAACAGGCCGGCCACCAGGCCGCCGCCCATCCGGTCGCCCATGTTGGCCAGGTCGGCGATGGTCGACTCGGTCATGCCCTTGCGCAGGTCGGCCGGCAGCGGCATCGGCCAGGACTGCTCGCCGGCCTCGCCCGCGACGGTGTGCAGCGTCTCGCGCAGCTCGTCGTTGTTGGCCATCACGCCGAAGGTGCGGGCGCCGAGCGCCAGCATCATCGCGCCGGTCAGCGTCGCGACGTCGACGATCACGTCCGGGTTCTCCTCGCCGGCCCGCACGATGGCGTCGGCCAGCACCAGGCGGCCCTCGGCGTCGGTGTTCAGCACCTCGACGGTCTTGCCGCCGTACATCTTCAGCACGTCACCCGGGCGGGTCGCCGAGCCGGACGGCATGTTCTCGGCCAGCGCCAGCCAGGCGGTGACGTTGACCTGCAGCCCGAGGCGCTTGGCGGCGACGACGGCGGCGAACACGGCGGCGGCGCCGGCCATGTCGCACTTCATCGTCTCGTTGTGGCCGGCCGGCTTCAGCGAGATGCCGCCCGAGTCGTAGGTGATGCCCTTGCCGACGAACGCCAGGCTGGCCTTGGCCTTCGGGTGGGTGTAGGCCACCTTCACCAGCCGCGGCGGGTTGACCGAGCCGTTGCCGACGCCCAGCAGGCCGCCGTAGCCGCCCTTGAGCAGCGCCTTCTCGTCCAGCACCTCGACCTTGAGGCCGTGCTCCTTGCCGGCCGCCTGGGCGATCGCGGCGAAGCCCTTCGGGTTCAGGTCGTTCGGGGCGGTGTTGACCAGGTCGCGGGCCCGGTTCATCTCCTCGCCGACGACAACGGCGCGCTCGACCGCGGCCTTGGCCTCCTTGCTGCCCTTGCGGGTGGCCAGCAGGACCAGCTCGCCGACCGGCTCCTTGCCGTTGCCGTTGCCCTTGTAGGTGCCGAAGGCGTAGGAGCCGAGCAGACCGCCCAGCGCGACCGCCTCGACCTCGTCGGCGGACTCGGCCGGCAGTACCAGCGCGGCCTTCTTGCTGCCGGCCAGGGTGCGGGCGGCGACACCGGCGGCGCGCCGCAGCGCCTCCGCCTCGTAACCGCCGTCGGCGGCGTCGCCGAGGCCGACCGCGAGGACGAGCGCGGCCTTCAGGCCGGCGGGGGAGGGCACCTTGACGGCCTCGCCCTCGGCGCCGGTGGCGCCCAGGGTGGTGAGGACCTCGGCCAGCTTGCCCTCGAACGCCTCGCTCACGGCCTCGGCGCCGGGGGCCAGCACAATGCCCTTCGGGCCCTTCGCGACACCGATCACCAGGGCGTCCGCGCGCAGCGAGGCGGCGGAGGAGGTGCTCACAGACAATGCAGTCACGTAATGCGTCCTGTTCTTTCGCGTCCACGGCCGGTCGCGGCCGGCTGCCGCACCGGCGCAGCCCGCCATCGCCGCGGGGCCTCCCCCCGGGTACGAGCCGGGTCCGGAGCCCCTGGAGCGTGCGTCGCCGCTCGTGGCGGCCGCACACATCAGGGGCCCCGGCTCCTCGGCAGGCGCCGGCCGGGCAGGACCTGCGACGGTGCAGGGCTGCGGTGCTCCCCGCATGGTAGTCCGCATGCTGGGATCACGCGCCGCCCGGTGTCCCAACGTGCGGGGCGGGGCTCGCGGGTATGGATCAGCCCAGCAGGGCGAGTGCCACCAGGGTGCCGGTCGCGGCGGTCTCCGCCATCGCGCCGAGGACGTCCCCGGTGATCCCGTCCAGCCGCCGCACGCAGCGCCGCAGCAGCAGCCAGGCGCAGCCGAGGCCGGCCGCAACGGCCACCGGCAGCCGGAGGGCTGACCAGCCGTCAAGCGCGCCGAGGGCCGCGAACAGCAGTACCGGGCCGGCCGTGGCCGCGGCCGCCGCGGCCGGGGAGACCGTGCCCGCGACCACCGCCCCCAGCCCGCCCGGCCGGGCGGCCGGCACCGACCGCAGGCACCCCAGGGCGAGCGCGCACCGCGCGGCCGTCGCCGAGGCCAGCACCGCGAGCGCGCCGCGGACCGTCGAGGCGTCGAACTGTCCGGCGAGCACGGAGATCTGGGCGAACAGGACGAGGACCAGGGTCAGTACGCCGAACGGGCCGATGTCGGACTGCTTCATGATGCGCAGCGCGTCCTCGGCCGGCTTGCCGCTGCCCAGGCCGTCGGCGACGTCGGCCAGCCCGTCGAGGTGCAGCCCCCGGGTCAGCGCGGCCAGCGCCGCGACCGCCGCCACCGCGCCGGGCAGTCCGCCCGCCCGCCAGGCCAGCAGCGACCCGGCAGCGGCCGCGAGCGCGCCGAGCACCAGCCCGACCACCGGCGCGGCCGCCATCGCCCGCCCCGCCGCCGCGCGGTCCCAGCGCTCGACCCGCACCCGCAGGACGGACAGCGTCCCGAACCCGAACCGCAGCCCGTCGCCCCAGCCGGCCCGGCCGGAATCGTCAGACACGCCCCAGCAGCTCCGCCGCCGACGGCAGCTTCGGCTGCTCCTTCGGCACCGGCGGCCCGACCGGCGCGGGCGCGTGCTCGGCCAGCGCGTCCGAGGCGGCCTGCAGCAGCGGCAGCGCCATCAGCGCGCCGACGCCCTCGCCCATGGTGATCCCCTGCTCCTGCAGCGGCGACAGGGTCAGCCGGTCGTACGCCTTCGCCTGGGCGGGCTCGCCGCTGGACTGGCCGGCCCGCCACCACTCCGGCGCCCGGAACGCGATCCGCTGCGCGACCAGCGCGCAGGCCGCCGACACGACACCGTCCAGCACGACCGGCAGCTTGCGCACCGCGGCCTGCAGCAGGAAGCCGGTGATCGCCGCGAAGTCCGCGCCGCCGGTGGCGCCGAGCAGCGCCAGCTGGTCGCCGAGCACCGGCCGGGCCCGCCGCAGCGAGTCCCGGACGGTCGCGCACTTGACCATCCACACCTTGTCGTCGATGCCCGAGCCGCGCCCGGTCACCGCGGCCGCGTCCGTCCCGCAGAGCGCGCCGACCAGCACCGCCGCCACCGTGGTCGAGCCGACCCCGAGGTCGCCCAGGACCACCAGGTCGGTGCCGGCGTCGGCCTCCTCGTCGGCGACGGCCATCCCGGCCCGGAACGCCTTGACGGTCTCCTCCGGCGTCAGCGCGTCCTCGGTGTCGATCCGGCCGGAGCCGCGCCGCACCCGGTGGGCGACCACCTCGTCGGGGAAGTCCGACGGGTCCGCGTCCACCGCGACGTCCACCACCCGCACCTCGGCGCCGAACCGCCGGGCGAGCAGCGAGACCGGCGCGGTGCCGTCCAGGACCGCCCGGACCCGGGCCGCCGTGCCGCCCCGCGCGGGCAGCCGGGACACGCCGAGCGAAGCCACCCCGTGGTCGGCGGCGAACAGCAGCACCTTGGGCGCGGCCAGCGGCCGCACCGGGGAGCGTCCCTGCACGGACGACAGCCAGCTGCCCAGTTCCTCCAGCCGGCCGAGCCCGCCGCGCGGGCGGTCCAGCGTCTGCCAGCGTTCCTCGGCGGCCCGTCGGGCGCTCTCGTCGGGGCGCTCGACGAGGGAGGAGAAGGTATCGAGATCCACGGTCGTGTCCATCGGTGGGAAGGCTACACGCCGCGGTTGTTCAGCCCGCGGCGGGCTTGACGCGCAGAACCTGCCCCGCCACCACCAGCAGCACACGCTCCGAGGCGTCCGCCACGGCCATGTTGAGCCGTCCGAGCGTGTCCCGGAACCGGCGGCCGGAGGCGGTCGCCGGGACGACGCCCATCCCGACCTCGTTGCTGACCGCGACCACCTGACGGCCCGTCCCGGCCCAGGCCGTGGCGAGCGCCGCGCACCGGTCCCGCACCGCCGCCTCGCCGCCGTCCGCCCACACCGCGTCGTCCCAGGCGCCGCACTCGTCCATCACGGCGGTGAGCCAGAGCGCCAGACAGTCGATCAGCACCGGCGCCCGGTCCTGCTCGTCGGCCAGCACGGCCTCCAGGTCGCAGGTCTCGGCGGTCCGCCAGCTCGCCGGCCGCCGCTCGCGGTGCAGCGCGACCCGCTGCGCCCAGTCGGCGTCGCCGTCGCGGGTGCCGCCGGTGGCCACGTACAGCACGTCCTCGTACCGGGCGAGCAGCTGCTCGGCCTTGGTGGACTTGCCGGAACGCGCGCCGCCGAGGACCAGCGTGCGGGGGAGTGCGGGAACGGGTGCCATACGGCCCATCCTGCCCGACGAGGCATACGGAAGATCCCACCGGGCAGGCTAAGGTGCGCAGCACACAGGGCAGTACAGGGCGGCCGGGACGGCGCAGCACATCGGGAGGAGCCGGGGATGGTCTGGACGTGGCGGTACGAGAAGGCGGACGGCACCGTGGTGCCCCCCGCGGACGGCCAGGAGGAGTTCGCCGGCCAGGGGGACGCCGAGACGTGGATCGGGGAGACCTGGAAGCAGCTGGTCGAGGACGGCGTGGACGCCGCGGTCCTGCTCGACGACGGCCGGGAGATCTACTCGATGAGCCTGCACGAGGCCTGAGTCCGCGCGGGGTGCCCGGAGCCCCCGGAGGGCCCGGGGCTACTTGGCCCCGAACACGTGCAGCAGCGCGGCCACCTGCCGGTACGGGTCGGTGCGGCCGGCCCGCTCCTCGGCCTCGAGCAGCTGGGCCAGCTGCCGCCCGTCCACCGGCGGAGCCGCGTCGTCGGGCGCGTTGTCGGTGAAGACCCGGACGCCGTACCAGTGCTTCAGCGGCACGGACACCTCGGAGAGGGTGACGGCGAGGTCGGCGAGCCGGTCGGCCCGGGCCGCCAGCCCGAGCCGGTTGTAGTAGCGGTCGCTCTCGAAGGCGTGCAGGGCGGCCCGCCAGTCCCCGGCGGCGGCGGGCCGCAGGGCCAGCGCGTCGCGGTTGCGGACCAGCAGGGAGAGCAGCCCGCCGGGGGCCAGCAGCCGGGCCAGCGAGGCGATCATCGGGTCCGGGTCGGGCAGGTACATCAGGACGCCGTGGCAGAGCACGACGTCGAAGCTGCGCGGCCCGAACCAGCGCCCGCACTGGTGGCCGTCGCCGCTGAGCAGCTGGAGCCGGCCGCGGACCTCGGCCGGTTCCTCGGCCAGTGCCCCCTGGGCGACGCCGAGCGCGACCGGGTCGGAGTCGATGCCGGTGACGTAGTGGCCGGCCCGGGCCAGGCGCAGCGCCTGGGTCCCCTGGCCGCAGCCGATGTCGAGGACGCGCTGCGCGGTGCGGCCGGCCAGCTGCTCGGCCAGCTGCCGGGCGACCAGCTCCTGCCGCACGAGGTTGCGCAGGCCGCCGAGGCGGTCCAGCCACGGGCCGGTGCCGCCGGCGAAGGAGCCGCTGCGCGAGGGCAGCCGGCGGTCCTGGGCGATCCGGTCGTGGCCGCCGTCGCCCTGGCCCGGCAGCGCGTACAGGCCGGGCCCCTCCCATGCCGGAGGGGCCCAGCCGGAGTCCACCGGTTCGGCGGTCAGGGCTTCTCCCCGCGCCGCACCTGCGGCTTGGGCAGCCGCAGCCGGCGCATCTGCAGGATGCGCATCAGGCCGTAGGCGACCGCGCCGCGGGTGTTCTGGCCGGCGAAGCGCTCGGCGAGCTGCTTGCGCAGACCGAGGCCGAGGCGGACGAAGTCCAGGATCACCAGCACGAAGAAGAGCAGGAAGAGGACGGTGGAGAGCAGCTGGAGGGCCGGCACCTTCACGATGCTGAGGACCAGGATGACCACCGCGGCGGGCAGGAAGAACTCGGCGAGCGACCAGCGGGCGTCCACGTAGTCGCGGGTGAACTTGCGCACCGGGCCCTTGTCGCGGGCCGGGAGGTGGCGCTCGTCGCCCTCGAGCAGCGCGGTGCGCTGCTTCTCCCGCTCGGCGCGCATCCGCTCGCGGGCCTGGCGGGAGGCCTCCTTGCGGTCCTTGGGCACGGTCACCCGGGTACGCCGGTTGGCCTCGGCCTCACTGCGCTTGGGCGTGGGGCGGCCCTTCTTCGCCTGCGGGTCGCGGGGCTGGGTCGTCTCGTCCTGCTTCTCCAGCACGGCGGCGGAGGCGGCGGCATCATCTGAACGGCGTCGGAACACACCACCAGCGTACGGGGTGCGCGACCGCTTCTCCGGGTGCCGTTGGACCCAAACGCATATCGATCGCGACGGGCGGGACGGGTGCCGGGTTTCCGGGGGTGGTCCCGTAGGGGATCGGTCCGGGGGAGGCGGAGGGGGATGAGGGGCGGATCCACCCCGGGGATGAGGCCGGAGCCGGGTCGCTGTAGCAGTCTTGTTGCAGGCAGGTGCACTGCGGCGACGGGCTCGCTGCACATACACTCGTCGTGTCTGGTAACGAGAACGAGATAGAGACCGCAGGCCGGAGAAGGGGGCACCCGAGGCCCATGAGCGACGGAATCATGAAGCGTATGGGGCTGATCTTCCGCTCCAAGGCGAACAAGGCCTTGGACCGGGCGGAGGATCCGCGTGAGACGCTCGACTATTCGTACCAGAAGCAGCTGGAGCTGCTGCAGAAGGTGCGTCGTGGCGTCGCGGACGTGGCCACCTCGCGCAAGCGCCTGGAACTCCAGCTGACCCAGCTCCAGCAGCAGTCCGCGAAGTACGAGGACCAGGGCCGCAAGGCGCTCTCGCTCGGCCGGGAGGACCTCGCGCGCGAGGCGCTGACCCGCAAGGCGAACATGCAGTCCCAGATCACCGACCTGGAGACGCAGTACCAGCAGCTCCAGGCCGAGGAGGAGAAGCTCACGCTGGCCTCCCAGCGGCTGCAGGCCAAGGTGGACGCCTTCCGCACCAAGAAGGAGACCATCAAGGCCACCTACACCGCGGCCCAGGCGCAGACCCGGATCGCCGAGTCGTTCTCGGGCATCTCGGAGGAGATGGGTGACGTCGGCCTGGCGATCCAGCGGGCCGAGGACAAGACCGCGCAGATGCAGGCCCGCGCGGGCGCGATCGACGAGCTGCTGGCCTCCGGCGCGCTCGACGACGCCAGCGGGCTCGGCCGCAAGGACGACATCGAGGCGGAGCTGGAGCGGGTGGCCGGCGGCTCGGACGTCGAGCTGGAGCTGGCCCGGATGAAGGCCGAGCTGACGGGCGGCTCCCCGGCCTCCGGTCCGCAGGCCATCGAGCAGGGCAGGCCGCAGGACGCCCCGCAGCAGCAGGACACCCCGCGGATCAACTACAACAAGTGATCTGAGCTTCACCCGACGAACCAGGGAGACGCACGGCATGATCATGAGGGTCATGGGGGAGGGCCAGTTCGAGGTGGGCGACGCCCATCTGAACCGGCTCAACGAGCTGGACGAGGAGCTCCTCGGCGCACTCGAGTCGGGGGACGAAGGCCGCTTCCGCCTGGCGCTCGGTGAGCTGCTGGGCGCGGTGAAGCAGTTCGGCACCCCGCTGGCGGACGACTCGCTGGAGCCGTCCGACCTGATCCTCCCGGATGCCGATGCGACGATCGACGAGGTCCGGCAGCTGCTGCGGACCGAGGGTGACGGCCTGATCCCCGGCATCCCCGAGTACGACTAGCCGCCGTCTCGCACCGGACGCCAGACGCGACACGAAAGGGCGGGCCCCTCCACCACGGAGGGGCCCGCCCTTTCGGTGCGCGGGCCTGCGGCGCGCGGCCGGCGCCGGGCTACGGCAGGGCCAGCATCCGGTCCAGCGCCGCCTTGGCGTACTTCTCGGTCTCCGGGTCGACGGTGATCACGTTCGGCACCCGGCCCTCGACCAGCGACTCCAGCGCCCAGACCAGGTGCGGCAGGTCGATCCGGTTCATGGTGGAGCAGAAGCAGACCGCCCGGTCCAGGAAGACGATCTCCTTGTCCGGGTGCGCCTTGGCGAGGCGGCGGACCAGGTTCAGCTCGGTGCCGATGGCCCACTTGGAGCCGGGCTCGGCGGCGTCCAGCGCCTTGATGATGTACTCGGTCGAGCCGACCATGTCGGCGGCCGCGACGACCTCGTGCTTGCACTCCGGGTGCACCAGCACGGTGACGCCCGGGATGCGCTCGCGGACGTCGTTCACCGAGTCCAGCGAGAACCGGCCGTGCACCGAGCAGTGGCCGCGCCAGAGGATCATCTTGGCGTCCCGCAGCTGCTCGGCGGTCAGGCCGCCGTTCGGCTTGTGCGGGTTGTAGAGCACGCAGTCGTCCAGCGAGAAGCCCATCTCGCGGACCGCGGTGTTGCGGCCGAGGTGCTGGTCGGGCAGGAACAGCACCTTCTGCCCCTGCTCGAAGGCCCACTCCAGCGCCCGCTTGGCGTTGGAGGAGGTGCAGATGGTGCCGCCGTGCCGGCCGGTGAAGGCCTTGATGTCGGCCGAGGAGTTCATGTACGAGACCGGGACGGTCACGTCGGCTATGCCGGCGTCGGTCAGCACGTCCCAGCACTCGGCGACCTGCTCGGCGGTGGCCATGTCGGCCATCGAGCAGCCGGCCGCGAGGTCGGGGAGGACGACCTGCTGGGCGTCGGTGGTGAGGATGTCCGCGGACTCGGCCATGAAGTGCACGCCGCAGAAGACGATGTACTCGGCCTCCGGGCGGGCCGCCGCGTCCCGGGCGAGCTTGAAGGAGTCGCCGGTGACGTCGGCGAACTCGATCACCTCGTCACGCTGGTAGTGGTGGCCCAGGATGAAGACGCGGTCGCCGAGCGCGGCCTTGGCCGCCCGGGCCCGCTCGACGAGGTTCGGGTCGGAGGCGGGCGGGAGGTCGCCGGGACACTCGACGCCGCGCTCGCTGTTCGGGTCGGCCTCCCGGCCGAGCAGCAGCAGAGCGAGCGGCGTCGGGGTGGGGTCGACGCCGTAGGTCTCGGTGATGGTGGTGGTCACGGGCGGGTGCCCTTCTGTGCGGCCGATCAGTCGGTGCAGCCTTCTCGTCTATCTGACGCTATCTATGATAACCGGTTAGCGTCAGACTGACGATGGCCATCCTGTCGATGTGACGAGAACCGCTCGCCACATCGGATGCTTCCGGGCGTGGCCGGATCGATATCCGCGTGCGGCCGGGTATGGCTGGACCGCACGGCCCGCCGCCCCGGCGGGCCGTGGACGGACGTGCCCCCCGCGGCCTCGAAGCCGTCATCTGCCAGCAGTGGACTCGGTCCTGTCATCGGCCAGAATGGTGCCGAACCGTTTCGGCGGCCGCCGTCCCCGCCGATCCCGAACGACCAGTGGAGCCCCGCACCGATGAGCAGCAGCCGAGCGCACGAGACGGTCGGGGCCGACCTGGACGAGACCGACCGGCTCCTGCTCGCCCGGCTCGGCAGCGACGGCCGCGCCTCCTACGCCGAGATCGGCCTCCAGGTGAACCTCTCGGCCACCGCCGTGCGCCGGCGGATCGACCGGCTGCGGGCGCGCGGGATCGTCCGCGGCTTCACCGTCGTCCTCGACCCCTCGGTGCTCGGCTGGCAGACCGAGGCGTTCGTGGAGGTCTACTGCCGCGAGCGGACCGCCCCCGAGGAGATCCTGGCCAGCCTGCGGCAGTTCCCCGAGGTGGTCGCGGCCTGGACGGTCACCGGCGACCCGGACGCCCTGGTCCACCTGCGAGCGGCCGACATGCGGCACCTGGAGGCCGTCATCGAGCGGATCCGCCGCGAGCCCGGCGTCCAGCGCAGCCGCTCCTCGGTGGTCCTCTCCCAACTCATCGGCTGACCCCCGGACGGCCGCCGTCCGCCGTCGCGCAGGAATCCTGCGCGGGGCCCGCCGAAAACGCCCGAAACCTGCCTGACCGGCCGCGTTCCGACGCGCGGCGGCGGCTCCCCCCTGCCTAGGCTGAAGGACGTCCGGCACCGCGGTGAAACGCCCCGCGCCGCCGGCCTTCCCCCCGCACCCCACAGCCGAGAGGGACCCCGTGTCCGCAGCCCCCGACCGCATGCACCGGCCCGACAACGAACTGGTCGACCTGGTTTTCGACTACATGCGGGAGCGGCTGCAGTACGACCCCGTGCCGCTCGACCACCCCGGTGACGGCGAGCACCTGCGCGCCCAGCTGGCCGGCCTGCTGAACCCGGACGGCAACAACCCCGCCGACGTCCTCAAGCTGTACGACCACGAGCTCTCCCGCGCCGTGATCTCCGCCGACAGCCCGCGCTACCTGTCGTTCATCCCGTGCGCCCCGACCAAGGCCGCGCTGCTCTTCGACATGGTCGTCTCCTGCGCCTCGCTCCAGGGCATCTCCTGGCTGGAGGCGGCCGGCGCCATCGCCGCCGAGAACCAGGTGCTGCGCCTGATAGCCGACCGCGCGGGCCTGCCCGAGACGGCCGGCGGCACCTTCGTCTCCGGGGGCTCGGCCGGCAACCTGTCCGCCCTGGTGGTCGCCCGCGACACGGCCCGCCGCAAGCTGGGCGTCGGTCCGGAGGCCCGGCTGCGGATCGCCGTCGCCGACCAGGTGCACTCCTCGGTCAAGAACACCTTCAACATCATCGGCGTCGAGGCCTTCAAGGTCCCGACCGTCAACCGGCAGTTCACCGGCGAGGCGCTGCGCGCCGCGCTGGCCGCCGACCCGAACCCGGAGACGGTGATCGCCGTCGTCGGCACCGCCGGCACCACCAACGAGGGCATCGTCGACGACCTGCAGGGCCTCTCCGAGGTCGCCCGCGAGCGCGGCATGTGGTTCCACGTGGACGGCGCCTACGGCGGCGCGGGCCTCTTCGCCCCCTCCGTCCGGGCCCGCTACAACGGCATCGAGCACGCCGACTCGTTCGTGGTGGACCCGCACAAGTGGCTGTTCGCCCCGTTCGACTGCGCCGCGCTGATCTACCGCAACCCGCAGCTGGCCCGCGCCGTGCACACCCAGGACGCCTCCTACCTGGACGTGCTGCACACCGAGGGCGACGAGTGGAACCCCACCGACTACGCCTACCACCTGACCCGGCGCGCCCGCGGCCTGCCGCTCTGGTTCTCGCTGGCCGTGCACGGCACCCAGGCGTACACCGACGCCATCGAGACCGGCCTCGCGCTGGCCCGGGACACCGCCCAGCTGATCCGCGACACCGAGCACCTGGAGCTGCTGTTCGACCCGCAGCTCTCCGCGGTCTGCTTCCGCCGCACCGGCTGGACCAACGACGACTACTACCGCTGGTCGCAGCAGCTGCTCGCGGACCAGATCGGCTTCGTCACCCCGACCGGCTGGGACGGCGAGACGGTCGCCCGCTTCGCCTTCCTGCACCCGGGCACCACCATGGAGATGGTCCGGGAGATCCTGGACACCATGGTCTGACCGGTCCGGGCGACCGGTCCGTCGAACGAAGTCCCCGCCGGGCCCCGGCGGGGACTTCGCCGTTCCTACAGCAGCGCCGGGTTCGGCAGGTACGGCGCCGGCGGGCGCATCCCGCGCAGCCCCAGGTAGCCGCCGGTCCCCACGGTCAGGCCGACCTCCAGCCCGACGTCCAGCGCCCATTCCTGCTCGGCGGTCAGGGCCTCCACCCGCGCCTCCGCGCCCTCCGGGACCCGGGCCAGGGCCTCGCGCAGCAGCCGGGCGGCGATCCGCTTCGACGTGGCCGCCAGCAGCCGCACCTTGCCGCCGTCCCGGTAGCAGTAGCCGCTGCCCGCCAGCGCGTCGGCGACCAGCAGTTCCTCGCAGTGGGCGAGCAGCAGCTCGTGGTCCGGGCCGTGGGCGGCGCCGCGCAGCCGCCGGTCCACCGAGTCCAGCAGGTGCCGGTGGGTGCCGTTGCCCGCGTGCACCGGAATGTCCCCCGGATCGACCAGCCCGGACCGGTCCACCCGCCCGCTCAGCCGCATCACCGGGTACAGGGTGAACCCGGCCAGCCGGTACCGGCGGACCGCGGCCGGGGACGGCGAGGCGCACAGCATCCCGCGCAGGCAGCCGCGCCCGTGCGCCGCGGCCCGCTCCAGCAGCAGCCGGCCCACCCCCTTGCCCTGCACCCGCGGCAGCACCACGAGCAGCGCCAGCACCCAGACCCCCTCGCGGCGCAGCGAGAGCACCGCGCCGACCGGCTCGCCGTCCAGCTCGGCCAGCCAGCAGCCCTCCGGATCGGTGCGCGCCAGGTGCCTCGTCCGGGCCAGCTGGTGGACGGGCGGCGGGGGCGGTCCGTCGGGGGGCCGGGCGTCCGGAGGACGGGTGTCGGGGAGCGAGGCGAACGCGTCGCGGGCGATGAGCTGGACGGCCTCCGCGTCGGCGGCGGTGTCCCTGACCGGTCGCAGGAGCATGCCCTCATCCTGGCCGCCCCGACGCCCGCGCGGGGCCGGTTCCTGCGGATCGGCGGGCCGCGCGGTGCCCGACCCGTCGCCGGTTGTGCGAGCATGGGGAACGTATGGGAAGCGGGTGGCACACCCGGCCCACGGAAATTCCGCCGCAGAGGACCACCGAAAGACATCAGCCGTCCGGGAAATGAATCCGGACGGGGGTTGGTTGGCACTGGCGGCAGACCGTCGTCAAGACCGGGAGAAAGCAGATGACCGTCCAGGACGAGACCACCGTCGAGAGTGGCATCCTCCTCACCGATGCCGCCGCGGCCAAGGTCAAGGGCCTGCTGGAGCAGGAGGGCCGCGACGACCTCGCGCTGCGCGTCGCCGTCCAGCCCGGCGGCTGCTCGGGCCTGCGTTACCAGCTGTTCTTCGACGAGCGCTCGCTCGACGGCGACGTGGTCAAGGACTTCAACGGCGTCAAGGTCGTCACCGACCGCATGAGCGCCCCGTACCTGGGCGGCGCCACCGTCGACTTCGTGGACACCATCGAGAAGCAGGGCTTCACGATCGACAACCCGAACGCCACCGGCTCCTGCGCCTGCGGCGACTCGTTCAGCTAGTCCGCCAGACGGCGAAGGCGGCCCCGGATCCTCCCGGGGCCGCCTTCGGCGTTTCCGCGGCCGGTACGCCGCCTCGGGCGGCCCGCGCCGGCCACTGCCGCCGACCGCCGCCCGCCGACCACCGTCCGCCGGCCTACTGCCCGCCGACGTCCGGCGTGGCCGGGTCCGGTCCGACGTGCGGGTCCCCCTCCAGCGGCACCGGCTGGCCGGTCGCCACGTCCGTCACCGCCCGGCCCGCCAGCGGCTGCTTCAGCTCGGCGGTCACCGTCTGCCGCTTGGCCAGCTCCGCGCAGACCTGCCCGGCCGGGACCGGTGCCGCCACCGCGACCCGGACGTCCACCCGGCCCGGCTTGGACTCGTCCGCCTTCAGCGCGTACCGCTCGCACACCCCGCCGTAGAACCACACCGTCAGCCGGTTGCCGTCCACCCGGTAGGTGATCGCGGGGCGGACCGCCGGCGCGGGGCCCTGCCCGTTCGGCGGCGGCTCGCCGATCGCGATGCCGTTGCCCGGGGGAGTGGCCGGCGGGGCGGGCGGCTGCGCCGTGTTCGACGGCCGCGGGTCCGGGGCGGTCGCCGACGGATCGGCCGGCGGGGGCGTCACCGGCGCGGTCGCCGGGGCGGTCGTCGCCGGGCCGGCCGGCGTCGCCGGGGAGGACGGGCTCCCCGGGGACGCGGACGCCCCCGCCGTCGGCTGCGCCGACCCGGAGGACGCCTCCGAGGCCGACTTGCCGCTCCCGTCGCACCCCGCCACCGTGACCGCCGCCGCCAGCACCAGACCCGCCAGCGCCGCCATCCGCCGCCCGCGCGACCGGGCACCCGGCGCACCACCGGTGCTCCGGGGCGCCGGCTCCAGATCCAACAGATCCATCTGAACATCCTCCCGAGGGCTCAGCGGCACCGCCTCCACGGCCGCACCGCGCGGATGTGACGTGCCCCGGCCGGATCCGGTTCCCGCCCCTGCGCCACCCGGCCCCCGGGACGGGCTCACATGCCGTACTCGGCCATCCCGGCGACCAGCCGCTGCGCCCCGGAGGAGACCCGGAATCCGGAGCGGGCGGGAACGCTGGGCTCGGGGCCGGTCGCCAGCAGCGGCCAGAACCGCCGCAGCTGCCGGGAGGAGTCCACCAGCGCGTCCAGCGTCTCGCCGTCCGCGTCACCCCGCAGGCCCGGCGGGAGGCACGGCTGGCGGTGAGCGGACTGCGAGGGGTGACTGGGCATCATCGGCGATCGCTCCGATCCACGGTGCCGCGGCCGCACTGCCACGGCTCGGTCGGGGCCGCACCGGCCCCTTCGAGCGACCCTAGGCGGACCGCCCGGCCCCCACCAGGGCTACCCGGGGGTAGTACACGGTCGACGGTTCCCGGTGCCAATTCCGACGGTATTGCTGCCGCCCGCCCCCCGCCGGGTACCGTGAGTGGGTTCGTTCCTGCTTTCTTGTGGCCACGCCGCCATCCTGAGGAGACCTCCCGTGCGTATCGCCGTCGCCGGCTCGATCGCCACCGACCATCTGATGACGTTCCCCGGTCGGTTCGCCGACCAGCTCGTCGCCGAGCAGCTGCACACCGTGTCGCTGTCCTTCCTGGTCGACACCCTCGACATCCGCCGCGGCGGTGTCGCGCCGAACATCGCCTTCGGCATGGGTGTGCTCGGCCTGCGCCCGATCCTGGTCGGCGCGGCCGGCGCGGACTTCGCCGAGTACCGCAGCTGGCTGGAGCGCAACAACGTGGACTGCCAGTCCGTCCACATCTCCGAGACCCGGCACACCGCCCGCTTCATGTGCACCACGGACGAGGACCACAACCAGATCGCCTCGTTCTACACCGGCGCGATGGCGGAGGCCCGCAACATCGAGCTCAAGCCGATCGCCGACCGCGTCGGCGGCCTGGACCTGGTGCTGATCGGCGCCGACGACCCGCAGGGCATGGTCCGCCACACCCAGGAGTGCCGCACCCGCGGCTACGCCTTCGCCGCCGACCCCTCCCAGCAGCTGGCCCGCCTGGACGGCGAGGACATCCGGGAGATCGTCGACGGCGCCGCGTACCTCTTCACCAACGAGTACGAGGCCGCGCTGATCGAGAGCAAGACCGGCTGGGACGCCGACGAGATCCTCTCCCGGGTCGGCACCCGGATCACCACCCTCGGCAGCAAGGGCGTCCGGATCGACCGCAAGGGCGAGCCCGCGATCGTGGTCGGCTGCGCCCCCGAGAACAGCAAGGCCGACCCGACCGGCGTCGGCGACGCCTTCCGGGCCGGCTTCCTGGCCGGGCTCTCCTGGGACCTCGACCTGGAGCGCTCGGCCCAGCTCGGCTGCATGCTCGCCACCCTGGTGATCGAGACCGTCGGCACCCAGGAGTACGAGCTGCGCCCGAGCGCCTTCCTGCAGCGCTTCGAGGCCGCCTACGGCGCCGAGGCCGCCGCCGACGTCAAGGCCCACCTGATCAAGTAGGACCGCCGGTCAGGCCGTGCGCCGGACCAGGTAGGCCACGCCCCGGTCGCCGCCGTAGTCGGCGGCCGGGGCCTCGCCCAGGTACTCCTGTGCGCGCATCTCGCACCACGCGGGGATGTCCAGCCGGGCCGCCTCGTCGTCCGCCAGCACGGCGACCGTCCCGCCCGGCGCGGCCTCGCCGATCCGCTTCGCCAGCTCGATGACCGGCAGCGGACACCGCTTGCCGAGCGCATCGATGACAGTGACTCGCCCGCTCGCCTCCGGGCGCTCGGACCCGGCGCCGACGCTCTTCGCTCCGGCACTCCCTCCTGCGTCGCTCGCTGGTCGCTCATCGCTTTCGGCACCGGCGCGCCCTTCGGCTCGGGGCGGGGTGGCTCGCCCGCTCGCCTCCGGGCGCTCCGGCCGGGCGGGCACCGCGGGTGCCGGGAGGTCCAGCCCGAGGGGGGCGCGGACGCCGGCTACCACGTCGGGCAGGACGGCGAGGAACCGCTCGACGTCCTCCTCGGTCGTCCCGAACGGCAGCGAGACCCGGACGTTCCCCTCGGTGAGCACCCCCATGGCCGCCAGCACGTGGCTCGGGGTCAGCGTGGAGGAGGTGCAGGACGAGCCGGAGGAGACCGCGAAGCCGGCCCTGTCCAGCTCGGTGAGCAGCACCTCGCCGTCCACGTAGAGGCAGGAGAAGGTGACCAGGTGCGGCAGCCGCCGGACCGGGTCGCCGACCACCTCCACCTCGGGCACCAGTTGCGGCACCCGCGCCCGGATCCGCTCGACCAGGGCGTGCAGCCGCGCGTTCTCCCGCTCGGCCTCGGCCCGGACCGCCCGCAGCGAGGCGGCCGCGGCCACGATCGCCGGCACGTTGACGTACCCCGGCACCCGGCCGTTCTCGCGCTCGTCGGCGGGCAGCGGCGAGGCGTACCGGACGCCCTTGCGCACCGCCAGGATCCCGACGCCGGCCGGCCCGCCCCACTTGTGCGCGCTGGCGGTCAGCAGGGACCAGCCGGCCGGTACGTCCACCCGCCCGGTGCTCTGCGCGGCGTCCACCAGCAGCGGCACGTCGCCGAGGAGCCCGGCCACCTCCGCGACCGGCTGCACCGTGCCCACCTCGTGGTTGGCGGACTGCAGCACGGCGAGCGCGGTGTCCGGCCGCACCGCCGCCGCGAACTCCCCGGGGTCGACCCGCCCGTGCCGGTCCACCGGCGCGGCCGTGACGGTGCCCCCGGCGGCCTCGTGCCGCTCGGCGGTGTGCAGCACGCTGGAGTGCTCGACCGCGGAGTGCACCAGGTGCCCGCCACGCCGCCGGTTCCCGGCCAGCGCGCCGAGCACGCCCAGCTGGACGGCCTGCGTGCCGCTCGCGGTGAAGACGATCTCGTCGGCCCGGGCGCCGAGCACCGCGGCCACCGTCTCGCGGGCCGCGTCGAGCAGCATCCGGGCCTGCCGGCCGGAGCGGTAGAGCCGGGCGGGGTCGGCCCAGCCCTCGTCCAGGGCGGCGGTGAGCGCCTGCCGGGCGACGGGGTGGAGCGGCGCGGTGGAGGCCACATCGAAGTACACGGTCACATTTAACGACACACCCGGGTGGATTCCGGCCTTCCGCCGCCGCTCACCAGCCGTCAGTCGATCAACCCGAATGTCCGATTCGTCCGCGTCCGACGGGTCGTCACCCGTGTTGCCCGAGGTCATCCCCCGATCGGGCGTACGGGCCTCGAATGCCTACGATGACCTGCGGCGCAGCCCTTGCCGGGCCTGATCGGGCGACCGGGCGGCGCGTTACCGGGACCTGCCCGTCAGCAGCGCATAAGGCTGGAGTAGGGTTTGGCCCGCATAAGCATTCAAACCGTGCCCGTGGACGGGTCGCCGGGGAGGGTCACCGATCCTCCACGGGGCGACGCGAAGGCGGGCGAGACTTCGGGAAGGCGCTACGTGAGTCCCAACGGCTCCGACCGCTCGCCGCGGCGCACGATGCGGCGGAAGCTGCCTCAGGCGCTGGCACTGGGCCTCGTCATCGCGACCGCCACCGGCTGCTCGGCCAACGACCTCCCCAGGCTTGGCATGCCAAGCCCCGTCACCGAGGAAGGGCCCCTGGTCCTCCACATGTGGCAGGGGTCCTGGATCGCGGCACTGGTGGTCGGCGCACTGATGTGGGGTCTGATCATCTGGAGCGTGATCTTCCACCGGCGCAGCCGCTCCGGCGTGGAGATCCCCCCGCAGACCCGGTACAACGTGCCCATCGAGGCGCTCTACACCGCGGTCCCCATCATCATCGTGTCGGTGCTCTTCTACTTCGTCGCCCGCGACGAGTCGAGGCTGACCGCCGTCTCCGAGAAGCCGCAGCACACCATCAACGTGGTGGGCTTCCAGTGGAGCTGGGCGTTCAACTACGAGAACACCGAGAACCCGGACCCGGCCAACAAGGACGCCGCGTACGACGTGGGCACTCCTGCGGAGATGCCGACGCTGTGGCTCCCGGTCAACGAGAGCGTCCAGTTCCGGCTGACCTCGCGTGATGTCATCCACGACTTCTGGCCCATCAACTTCCTGATGAAGATGGACGTCGTGCCGGGCGTGGTGAACAAGTTCGAGGTCACCCCGAACGTCATCGGCGAGTACGACGGTAAGTGCGCCGAGCTCTGCGGCGTCGACCACTCGCGGATGCTGTTCAAGGTCAAGGTCGTCGACCGCAAGGAATACGACAAGCACCTGGCGGACCTCCGGGCCAAGGGCCAGACCGGCGCGTTGCCCTCCGGCATCACGACCATGGGAAGTGAAGAGAAGTGACCATCCTCAACGAGCCCGCCGCGGCCGGCGGGGGCGCCGGGGCCGTCACGGTCGGGGCGCAGCGGACCCGCAAGCCGGGTTCGACCATCATCAAGTGGCTGACGACCACTGACCACAAGACGATCGGCACGCTCTACCTGGGCACGTCGTTCGCCTTCTTCCTGATCGGCGGCATCCTCGCCCTGGTCATGCGCGCCGAGCTGGCTCGTCCCGGGACCCAGATCCTGTCGAACGAGCAGTTCAACCAGGCGTTCACGATGCACGGCACGATCATGCTGCTGATGTTCGCGACGCCGCTGTTCGCCGGTTTCGCGAACTGGATCATGCCGCTGCAGATCGGCGCGCCGGACGTGGCCTTCCCGCGTCTGAACATGTTCGCGTACTGGCTGTACCTCTTCGGTTCGCTCATCGCGGTGGCCGGCTTCGTCACCCCGCAGGGTGCGGCCGACTTCGGCTGGTTCGCCTACTCCCCGCTGTCGGACGCGGTCCGCTCGCCGGGCGTCGGCGCCGACATGTGGATCATGGGTCTGGCCTTCTCCGGCTTCGGCACGATCCTCGGTGCGGTCAACTTCATCACCACGATCATCTGCATGCGCGCGCCCGGCATGACGATGTTCCGGATGTCGATCTTCGTCTGGAACGTCCTGCTGACCGCCGTGCTGATCCTGCTGGCCTTCCCGGTGCTGGCCGCCGCGCTGTTCGCCCTGGAGGCGGACCGCAAGTTCGGGGCGCACGTCTTCGACCCGGCGAACGGCGGGGCGCTGCTCTGGCAGCACCTGTTCTGGTTCTTCGGCCACCCCGAGGTGTACATCATCGCGCTGCCGTTCTTCGGCATCGTGTCGGAGATCGTCCCGGTCTTCAGCCGCAAGCCGATGTTCGGTTACTCCGGCCTGATCGCGGCCACCATCGCGATCGCCGGTCTGTCCGTGACGGTGTGGGCCCACCACATGTACGTCACCGGACAGGTGCTGCTGCCGTTCTTCTCCTTCATGACCTTCCTGATCGCGGTCCCGACCGGTGTGAAGTTCTTCAACTGGGTCGGCACCATGTGGAAGGGCTCGCTGAGCTTCGAGACGCCGATGCTCTGGACGATCGGCTTCCTGGTCACCTTCCTCTTCGGTGGTCTGACGGGTGTTCTGCTCGCCTCCCCGCCGATCGACTTCCACGTCTCGGACTCGTACTTCGTCGTCGCCCACTTCCACTACGTGGTCTTCGGCACCGTCGTCTTCGCGATGTTCGCCGGCTTCCACTTCTGGTGGCCGAAGATGACCGGCAAGATGCTGGACGAGCGCCTCGGCAAGATCTGCTTCTGGACGCTGTTCATCGGCTTCCACACCACCTTCCTGGTGCAGCACTGGCTCGGCGCGGAGGGCATGCCCCGCCGCTACGCCGACTACCTCGCCTCGGACGGTTTCACCACCCTGAACACCGTCTCGACCGTCGGCTCGTTCCTGCTCGGTCTGTCGATCCTGCCGTTCCTCTACAACGTCTGGAAGACCGCCAAGTACGGCGAGAAGATCGAGGTCGACGACCCGTGGGGCTACGGCCGTTCGCTGGAGTGGGCGACCTCCTGCCCGCCGCCGCGGCACAACTTCCTCACGCTGCCCCGGATCCGCTCCGAATCCCCGGCCTTCGACCTCCACTACCCGGAGATCGCGGCGCTGGACTACCTGGAGAACCACGGTGAGCCGGCCAAGCACCTCGCGGGTGTGACCCCGGCCAAGTACGACGCCCCCAAGCTGGGCAAGGGCAAGAAGGAAGGCGACGCCTGATGAAGGAACAGGGCAAGATCTTCCTCGGCTTCGCGGTCTTCATCCTGGCGATGGCGATCACGTACGGCCTGTGGACGAACAGCACCGACCTGGGTCTCGAGGCCGCCGGCACCACCGCGCTGTTCCTCGCCTTCGCGCTCTGCGCGTTCATCGGGTACTACCTCGCCTTCACCGCCCGCCGGGTGGACAGCGGTGCCGGTGACAACCCCGAGGCCGAGGTCGCGGACGACTCCGGTGAGCTGGGCTTCTTCGCCCCGCACAGCTGGCAGCCGCTCTCCCTCGCGATCGGTGGCGCGCTCGCCTTCATGGGCGTGATCTTCGGCTGGTGGCTGATGTTCTGGGCCGCCCCGATCATCGCGATCGGCATCTTCGGATGGGTCTTCGAGTTCTACCGGGGCGAGAACCAGAACCAGTAGGTTCCTCCCCCTCGCACAGGGCCGGGCTTCCCGCACGGGATGCCCGGCCCTTCTGCGTCCCCCGGGGTGAGGGCCTCACTCCGGTGGTCCAACGGCGGGTCCCTCGGATGTCGCTCGTCCGTCCTTCGTTCCTACGATCTGATCAATCGTGCGAACCCTCGGAGGCGATCATGGCCGACAGGCGCGGAATCGCAGGTATCGGCGGCATATCGCTGGCCATCGCAGTACTGGTCCCGCTGGCCGGATGCACCTCCGGCGGGGACGACGACGCCGTCGGCGGCGTCCACCGGATCGACCCGGCCCCGCTGGTGCACGTCTCGGCGGAGGGCAAGGTGGACCCGTCCCAGCCCGTCACGGTGACCGCCGTCCCGGGCAGCCGGCTCACCGACGTCACCGTGGTCGGCCCGGACGGCCGGATCGTCGCCGGGACGCTCTCGGAGGACCAGCGCAGCTGGCAAACCACCGGCCGGCTCAAGGCGGCCACCGACTACACCGTCAGGATCGCCGCGGACGACGGCAAGGGCGGCCGCGGCGAGACCACCGCGGGCTTCTCCACCCTGGCGGCGCAGCGCCTGCTCACCGCCAAGCTCGGCCCGGACTCCTCCGGCACCGGCCTCTACGGCGTCGGCCAGCCGCTCACCGTGCAGCTCTCCGAGGCGGTCAAGGACCCGGAGGCCCGCCAGGCGGTCGAGCGGACCCTGACGGTCACCTCGCAGCCCGCCGTGACCGGGGGCTGGTACTGGGTGGACGACAAGAACCTGCACTTCCGCCCGGAGGCGTACTGGCCGGCCGGGACGACGGTGAGCCTGGCCTTCGACGGCACCGGCAGCCGGATCTCCGACGGCCTGTACGGCGGCGACCGGGCCGCCCTAGCGCTGCGGATCGGCGAGCGGGTGGAGTCGGTGGTGGACGCCGCCGCGCACGAGCTCACCCTGAAGCGCAACGGCGAGGTGGTCCGGACGATCCCGGTGACCACCGGCAAGCCCGGCTTCGACACCCGCAACGGCATCAAGGTGGTGCTCGGCCAGGAGCGCCAGGTCCGGATGAGCGGCGAGACGATCGGCATAGCCGTCGGCAGCTCGGAGTCCTACGACCTGAACGTCGAGTGGGCCACCCGGGTCACCTGGAGCGGCGAGTACGTGCACGCCGCGCCCTGGTCGGTGGGCTCGCAGGGCGTGGCGAACGTCAGCCACGGCTGCACCGGGATGAGCACCGAGAACGCCAAGTGGTTCTACGAGAACACCCGGATCGGTGACCTGGTCACGGTGGTCAACAGCCACGGCGCCGGCATGGAGCCGTTCGGCAACGGCTTCGGGGACTGGAACGTCGCCTGGACCGACTGGGTCAAGCACAGCGCCCTCGGACAGCCCGTCAGCACCACCCCGCCGGCCTCCCGCGCCCCCGCCTCCGGGATGATCCGCCCGGAGATCTGACCTCCCGGCTCACTCCTCCTGGTAGGCCAGCCGCAGCGCGGTCCGCACGGCCTCCAGGGCGTCCGCCTCCGGCACCCCGAGCCGCCGGGCCCGCTCGGCGTACTCGGCGGCGGCCGCGGCGGCCAGCCGGTGCCCGGTGTCCCCGGTCGCGGCGATCAGGGTGCCCCGCCGCCCGTGCGTCTCCACCACCCCGTCCGCCTCCAGCTCCCGGTAGGCCCGGGCCACCGTTCCCGCGGCCAGCCCGAGCCGCTCGGCGAGCGCCCGGACGGTGGGCAGCTTCAGCCCGGTCGGCAGCTCGCCGCTACGGGCCCGCTCCGCGATCTGGGCCCGGATCTGCTCGTACGGGGGAGTGGCGGCAGCGGGGTCGACGGACAGCTCCACGAGGTCTCCTGACGGTGGGACGGACGGCTGGTGCGGGACGGGCGGGGCGGGACGGGCGGGTACCGAAAAGCCCGAGGGCCGCTGACCAGAGTGGAGTCTGGTCAGCGGCCCTCGGGGGTGGTGCGGGGGGCGTACGGGATCAGTGGTGGCCGTGGCCGCTGGTGATCTCGTGGTGCTCCTCGGCGGTGGGCTTGGGGATCTGGCTTCCCTCGCCGTAGAAGCCGCGGGAGAGCTTGGCCCGGGTGCGGGTGAGGACGCCGGCCCTGCGGGCCACGCCGTTCTCGTCGGTCTGGGCCGGCAGCTCGATCGGCGCGATCTGCTCGTGCGCGGTGAGCTTGTGCAGGTCGCCCTGCGGCAGCTGCGCGTGCACCTCGATGAACTCGCCGTGCGGCAGGCGCTTGATGACGCCCGTCTCGCGGCCGTGCAGCACCTTCTCCTTGTCCCGGCGCTGGAGGCCGAGGCACCAGCGCTTGGTGATGACGAAGGTGAGGACCGGCACCACGAAGAAGCCGACGCGGACGAAGTACGTGACGTCGTTGAGCGACAGGTGCAGGTGGGTCGCGAACAGGTCGTTGCCACCGGCGACCAGCAGCACCAGGTACAGGCTGATCCAGGAGGCGCCGAGCGCGGTGCGGACCGGGGCGTTGCGCGGGCGGTCCAGGATGTGGTGCTCGCGCTTGTCGCCGGTGATCCAGCCCTCGATGAAGGGGTAGGCGGCGATGGAGACCAGCACCAGCGGGAAGACCACCATCAGCGGGATGAAGACACCCAGGTTCAGGGTGTGGTCCCAGAGGCTGATCTCCCAGCCCGGCATGACGCGGATCAGACCCTCGGAGAAGCCCATGTACCAGTCCGGCTGGGCGTCCGTGGACACCTGGTCGGGGCGGTACGGGCCGTACGCCCAGATCGGGTTGATCGAGGCGACCGCGGAGATGGCGGCGATGACGCCGAAGACCAGGAAGAAGAAGCCACCGGCCTTGGCCATGTAGACCGGCATCAGCGGCATGCCGACGACGTTCTGCTCGGTCTTGCCCGGGCCCGCCCACTGGGTGTGCTTGTGGTAGAAGACCAGGATCAGGTGCGCCACCAGCAGGCCGAGCATGATGCCCGGGATCAGCAGCACGTGGATGGTGAAGAACCGCGGCACGATGTCGTGGCCGGGGAACTCGCCCCCGAACAGGAACATCTGGATGTAGGTGCCGATCAGCGGGGTCGCCAGGACGGCGCCCTCCATGAACCGGATACCGGTACCGGACAGCAGGTCGTCGGGCAGCGAGTAGCCGAAGAAGCCGTCGAACATGCCCAGGACCAGCAGCAGGAAGCCGAAGACCCAGTTGATCTCGCGCGGCTTGCGGAACGCGCCGGTGAAGAACACGCGCAGCATGTGCACGAGCATCGCGGCCACGAAGACCAGCGCGGCCCAGTGGTGGATCTGGCGGACCAGCAGACCACCGCGGATCTCGAAGCTGATGTCCATCGTCGACGCGTACGCCTCGGACATCGGGATGCCCTTGAGCGGGACGTACGACCCGTCGTAGATGACCTCGCCCATCGAGGGCTTGAAGAAGAGCGTCAGGTAGACGCCCGTCAGGATGATGATGATGAAGGTGTAGAGGCAGATCTCACCCAGCATGAAGGACCAGTGGTCCGGGAAGATCTTGCGCAGGTTGGCCTTGGCGAGGGAGTAGATCCCCAGCCGGCCGTCCGTCCAGTCAGCGGCGGCCTCCCACTTGTTGGCGGGCTTGGCGCGCGTGCTGGCGGGCTTGGCGGCACCGGAGGTGGTGCTGCTCGCGCTACTCATCGAGCACGCTCCCAGTAGCTCGGGCCGACGGGCTCGTCGAAGTCGCCGGTGGCGACCAGGAAGCCCTTCTCGTCAGTGGTGATCTTCAGCTGCGGCAGCGGGTGGCCGGCCGGGCCGAAGATGACGCGCGCGCCGTCCGCCAGGTCGAAGGTCGACTGGTGGCAGGGGCAGAGCGCGTGGTGGGTCTGCTGCTCGTAGAGGCTGATCGGGCAACCGACGTGGGTGCAGATCTTGGAGTAGGCGAGGATGCCCTCGAAGCCCTTCTCCCGGGACTTGTCGTCCTTGATGTCCTCCGGCGCGATGCGCACCAGCATCAGGGCGTCCTTGGCGATCTGCTGCTGGAAGTCCTCGTCGTGCGTGTGCAGGCCCTCCGGCATCGCGAAGGTCAGCGACCCGAGGACGACGTCCTCGGCCTTCATCGGCAGGTTGGTGTTCATGTTGATGAGCTGCAGCGGCTTGGCCTCGGTGGCCTCGCGCCAGCCGGTGTGCGCCAGCTTGTCCTCGGGCAGCGGGCCCAGGTCGCGCAGCAGCACCACGCCGGACAGCGGCACCAGCGCCATCGAACCGATGAGGGTGTTGCGGATCATCTTGCGGCGGCCGAAGCCGGACTCGGCGGCACCGGTCTTGAACTGCTCGATGACGTCGTTGCGGACCTCGTCGTCGGCCTCGATCGGGTGGCGCTCGGCCGGGATCTCGTGGTCCGACATCAGGGTGCGGGCCCAGTGGACCGCGCCCGCGCCGATCATGAACAGGGCGACGCCCAGGGTCAGGCCCAGCGCGAAGTTCATCGCGCTGATGTTGCCCAGCGGGAAGACGTAGATGATCTTGTCCGGGTCGATGGCCACGTAGGAGGCGATGAAGCCGATCGTGGCGAGCATCGAGACGACGAACATCAGCGAGACCTGGCGCTCCGCGCGCTTGGCGGCCCGCTCGTCGATGTCGGTGCGACGCGGTTCGTGGGCCGGCAGGCCCGGGTCGGCGAACGGATCGCCGTGGGCGGCCACCTCGTGGTGCCCGGCGGAGCCGTGCGACTCCGGGAGCTTCTCTTCTGACATGTCCTGGCTCATGACTTCTTGGCCTTGGTGGTGTGGGCGGCGACCCAGATCGCGACCGCGATGAGCACGCCGAGACCGAAGATCCAGCCGAACAGACCCTCGGTCACCGGACCGAGGCTGCCGAGCGTGAGACCACCGGGGTTCGGCTCATCGTTGGTGGTGTGGCGGACGAAGGCCACGATCTGCTTCTTCTGCTCCTCGGGCATGGTGGTGTCCGGGAACGACGGCATGTTCTGCGGGCCGGTCTGCATGGCCTCGTAGATGTGCTTGGCGTCCACGCCCTCCAGCGACGGGGCGTACTTGCCCTGGGTCAGGGCACCGCCCTGGCCGGCGAAGTTGTGGCACTGGGCGCAGTTGGTGCGGAACAGCTCGCCGCCCTTGGACACGTCCTCGGGGTTGGTCGAGGTGTACTGCTCCGTGCGGGGCGTCACCGGGCCGGGGCCGAGCGAGGACACGTACGCGGCGAGCTGGTCGATCTCGGCCTGCGAGTAGATGTTCTTCTTGCGCGGCACCTGGGCGCCGGGCTGCTGCGCCGGCATGCGGCCGGTGCCGACCTGGAAGTCGACCGCGGCGGAGCCGACGCCGACCAGGCTGGGGCCGTCGCTGCTGCCCTGGCCGTTCAGGCCGTGGCAGGAGGAGCAGCCCACGGCGAAGAGCTTCTTGCCCTCATCGATCGCGAGCGACTGCGCGGCGACGTCGGCCTGCGCCTTGTCGGCGGGCGCGAACGCGGCGTACAGCCCCCCGGTTGCCGCCAGGGCGAGAAGTAGGACGACCAGCGCCGCCAATGGGTGGCGCCGTCGTGCGGAGAGCTTTTTCACGGAATAACCCCGGTGTCAGGATCTGGTCGACTGGTGGGTGCACCCGGCGGCCGGTCTGGCCGGCACGAGGCTGCCTGTCTAGGGCTGCGCGCGCGGTCGGTCGGTGGGAGCGTCGGCACCGGACGAAGCGGCCCGTCGCCGGTGAGGGCGGGGCCGCGCGCCGGTGGCCAGCGACCTGATCAGCTGGTTACTTGATCAGGTAGATGGTCGCGAACAGGCCGATCCACACGACATCGACGAAGTGCCAGTAGTACGACACCACGATGGCGGCGGTGGCCTGCTCGTGCGTGAAGCGCTTGGCTGCGTACGTCCGTCCCAGGACCAGCAGGAAGGCGATCAGACCACCCGTCACGTGCAGACCGTGGAAGCCGGTGGTGAGGTAGAACACCGTGCCGTACGGGTCGGAGGACAGCGAGAGGCCGTCCTTCTTGACCAGCTCGGTGTACTCGAAGATCTGGCCGCCGATGAAGATCGCGCCCATCACGAAGGTGATGACGAACCACGAGCGGAGCTTCTTCACGTCCCCGCGCTCGGCGGCGAAGACGCCGAGCTGGCAGGTGAGGGAGGAGAGCACCAGGATCGTGGTGTTGACCGAGGAGAAGGGCACGTTGAGGGCGTGCGCCTTCTCGCTCCAGAACTCGGCTCCCTTGACGGAGCGGAGCGTGAAGTACATCGCGAAGAGGGCCGCGAAGAACATCAACTCGGAACTGAGCCAGACGATCGTTCCGACGCTGACCATGTTCGGCCGGTTGACCGATCCGTGCGCGTGCCCGGTTTCTACTGCTGTTGCTGTCGCCACGACGGACATTATGTCGGTCCCTTATTCCGTCTTCACGCCGGGGGGTCTCCCTCGGAGTGTCCGGTGCGTGCGGTATGCCCCGGTGGCAGTCGACGGGGCGTCCGGACGGGGGCTGAGCAGCGGCGTGTCCCTTTTCTGACGGTTCTTCGAAGGCCCCTTCGACCCCCTTGCCCAGCGTGTCGCTGCACCCCCGCGGAGCCCGCGGGGGGTAAGGGGAGCGCCCGCACTGTCGGCCGTACGGGTGGACTGCGGCGCCGGGGGTGACGGCGCGTCCTCCGGGCGGGTGAGCCGTGGGCGCGGCGGCTTGAGAAGGATCGCGCGGGAGGGGCTCGGCGGTCGGTGATCGGGAGTAGCATCCCGGTTGAGGCGAACGTGGTCCGGATCACACTTTGAGGGAGCAGGGCCCATGGCGTACACGACCGACGAGACGCTGACCGTTCTCGTCTACAGCCACGACCGCAACACCCGCGAGCAGGTGCTGACGGCGCTCGGCCGCCGGCCCGCGGAGGATCTGCCGGAGCTGTCCTACCTGGAGTGCGCCACGACTCCCGCGGTGCTGAAGGCGCTGGAGAAGGGGGGAGTGGACCTCTGCGTGCTGGACGGCGAGGCGGTGCCGGCCGGCGGGCTGGGGCTGGCGCGCCAGCTGAAGGACGAGATCTACGGCTGCCCGCCGGTGCTGGTGCTGATCGGCCGGCCGCAGGACTCCTGGCTGGCCGCCTGGAGCCGGGCCGACGCGGCGATCTCCCAGCCGGTGGACCCGGTGGCGCTGGCCGAGGCCGCCGCCGTCCTGCTCCGCGCCCGGGTGGCGAAGCGGACGCCGGTCGTCCGCTAGCGGCCGGTGGAACAGGCCTTTTCCGGCGGGCCGTCTCAGTGGAAGAGAAGAAGGGTCGCGGCGGGACGGTGGCGTCCCGCCGCTCGATAGGCTGACTCCGACCCTACGGACGTCCCTTCGGGGAACCACAAGAGCTGGAGTCGGCCATGGTGAACGTGAACCCTGCGAACGGCGGCAAGGACCCCGTGCAGGTGGTCCGCACCTGGCCGGACATCCTGTCGGCGCTGCTGCGGGGCGAGGACCTCGACCAGGGCGCCACCTCGTGGGCGATGGACCGGATCATGAGCGGCGAGGCCTCCCCCGCCCAGGTGGCCGGCTTCATGGTGGCGCTGCGGGCCAAGGGCGAGACCGTCGACGAGGTGGCCGGCCTGGTCGACGCGATGTACGCGCACGCCGAGCCGCTCTCCGTCCCCGGCCCGGCGGTGGACATCGTCGGCACCGGCGGCGACCGGGCCAAGACCGTCAACATCTCCACCATGTCCGCGATCGTCGCCGCGGCCGCGGGCGCCAAGGTGGTCAAGCACGGCAACCGGGCCGCCTCCTCGGCGAGCGGCTCCTCGGACGTGCTGGAGAAGCTCGGCATCGCCCTCGACCTCTCCGCCCGGCGGGTCGCCGAGGTGGCCGAGGAGGTCGGGCTCACCTTCTGCTCCGCCGCGAAGTTCCACCCGTCGATGCGGCACGCCGCCACCGCCCGGCGCGACCTCGGGGTGCCGACCGCGTTCAACATCCTGGGACCGCTGACCAACCCGGCGCGGGTGACCGCGCACGCGATCGGCTGCTTCGACACCCGGCTGGCCGGGCTGATCGCCGGCGTGCTGGCCCGGCGCGGTGCCACGGCGCTGGTCTTCCGGGGCGACGACGGCCTCGACGAGCTGACCATCACCACCACCTCGCGGGTCTGGATCGTCTCCGGCGGAGAGGTCACCGAGACCGCCTTCGACCCGCGTGAGGTCGGCATCGAACCGGTCGGCATCGAGGCGCTGCGCGGAGCCGACCCGGCGTACAACGCGGAGGTCGCCCGCCGGCTGCTGGCCGGGGAGCGCGGGCCGGTGCGCGACGCCGTCCTGCTGAACACCGCGGCCGGACTGGTGGCCCTGGACCTCACCGCCGCGCCGCTCGCCGAGCAGCTGGCGGCGGGCATGGAGCGGGCCGCGGCGGCCATCGACTCGGGCGCCGCGCTGGACGTCCTGAAGCGCTGGTCGGAGGCCACCGCCAAGGCGTGAAGCGGGAGTTGCGGTCCCGCGGGGAAGCCGCCCCGCGGGACCCTCCCGTCCCGGAGGCGGGGGGCGAGTAGCTGTCCGGATGGCGGAACGGCGTTTGACCACTCGCCGGACGCGACCTAGAGTCCTGCCCAGGTCATGAGTGACAGCGTCAAGCCCCAGCTTGCTGTCCGGCAACCCTCCGTCCGTGGCGGGGTGCCCTGGGTGAGGACCGGGTCCCGCGGCAATCCGTCCGCGTGACAAGCGCGGACGCCGGCTGACACGCACTCCCGGGGTCCTTGACCCGTACCAGGAGTGCATCCCGATGTCCCTCTCCACCGAAATCTGCGCCCCGCTCGCCGTCCTCGGCCACGACGTCGAGGTCCCGCTCGCCAGCGGTGCGAAGGTCGGCTACGCGGCGCTCGACTACGCCGCCAGCTCCCCGGCACTCCAGCGGGTCTGGGACGACGTCGCCGCCTACGCCCCCTACTACGGCAGCGTGCACCGCGGCGCCGGCTACCTCTCCCAGCTCTCCACCGACCTGTTCGAGCAGAGCCGCCGCACCGTCGCCGAGTTCCTCGACCTGCGCGAGGGTGACCAGGTGGTCTTCACCCGGGCCACGACGGACTCGCTCAACCTGCTGGCCCGCGCCGTCCCGGCGGGCACCCGGGTGTTCGCCTTCGAGACCGAGCACCACGCCTCGCTGCTGCCCTGGGCCCACGCCGGCCTGGACGTCACCTACCTGCGGGCCCCGCGCTCGCGGGCCGCGGCGGTCGCCGCCCTGGACGCCGCGCTGACCGGGGCGCCCGAGGGCCCCAAGCTGCTCTGCGTCACCGGCGCCTCCAACGTCACCGGCGAGCTCTGGCCGGTCGCCGAGCTCGCCGCGACCGCCCACCGGCACGGCGCCCGGGTGGTGCTGGACGCCGCGCAGCTCGCCCCGCACCACCGGGTCTCGGTGCGCGACCTGGACGTGGACTGGATCGCCTTCTCCGGGCACAAGATCTACGCGCCGTTCGGCGCCGGGGTGCTGGCGGGCCGCGCCGACTGGCTGGACGCGGCCGAGCCGTACCTGGCCGGCGGCGGCGCCACCCGTACGGTGGCCCGGGAGACCGACGGCTCGGTGGCCGTGCGGTGGCACACCGGTCCGGCCCGGCACGAGGCCGGCTCGCCCAACGTGATCGGTGCCTACGCCATCGCCTCGGCCTGCCGGGCGCTGACCGAGGCGGGCTGGGACGCGCTGGAGGCCCGCGAGCAGCAGCTGGTCGCCCGGCTGAAGGCCGGCCTGGCGGAGGTCCCGCAGGTGAAGGTGCTGAACCTGTTCGGCGCCGACTCGGCCCGCGTGGGCGTGCTCTCCTTCGTCGTCCAGGGCTGGAACAGCTCGCACTTCTCGGCCGCGCTCTCCGCCGAGTACGGCATCGGCGTGCGCGACGGGCTGTTCTGCGCGCACCCGCTGGTGCGCGCGCTGCTGAACGACGACGCGCCGGCGGTCGATTCGACGTGCGGTGCCCCGGATCCCTCGCTCCCGGGCGAGCGGAGCCTCAACGCGATCCGGGTCAGCTTCGGCGCCGGCACCCCGGACGAGCACATCGACCGCTTCCTGGCCGCCGTCCGCGAGCTGGTCACGGACGGCGCGGCCTGGAACTACCGCAACGAGGGCGGCCGTTGCGTCCCCACCGGGCAGATCGACAGGGGCCGCCGAGAGGGCTGAGCGCTACTCGTCGAGGCCGAGCGCGAAGGCGGCCTCCAGGTCGTGCTGGGAGTAGGTGCGGAAGGCGATCTGGGTCTCGGTGTGGGCCACGCCCGGGACCTTGTTCAGCCGGCCGGGGATCACCTCGGCCAGGTCGTCGTGCCGGCGCACCCGCACCATCGCCACCAGGTCGTAACCACCGGTGACCGAGTAGACCTCGCTGACGCCCTCGATGGCGGCGATCGCCTCGGCGATCTCCGGGATGCGGTCGACGCTGGTCTTGATCAGGACGATGGCGGTGATCACTGTGGGCTCCTTTGTGAGGTGCCGCCAGGGTAGCGGGCGTCAGCCCCGCCGGCGCGGGGGGCGGGTGGCCAGGGTGCAGCCGTACAGGAAGCCCGCCGAGAAGCCGATCACGTGCACCAGGTAGGCCACCCCGGCCCCGGCGGAGTGCACCGACCACCACTGCAGGGCGAACCAGAGCCCGAGCACCAGCCAGGCCGGGAACCGCAGCGGCAGGAAGAACAGCAGCGGGACGAGCGTGGTCACCCGGGCCCGCGGGTGGAAGCGCAGGTAGGCGCCGAGGACGGCCGAGATCGCGCCCGAGGCACCGATCAGCACCCGGGTCGAGTCCGGCGAGTGCGCCTCGGCCAGCGCGAAGCCGTAGGTGGCCAGCGAGCCGGCGGCCAGGTAGAAGAGGGCGAACCTGGCCCGGCCGAGCCGTTCCTCGACGGTGGGGCCGAAGACGTGGAGGAAGAGCAGGTTGCCCAGCAGGTGCAGCCAGCCGGCGTGCAGGAAGAGGGAGCTGAGCACCGACAGGGCCGGGTGCTTGCCCGGCGTCGCCGCCGCCGGGCAGCCGGGTACCGGGTCGGGGGCCTCGGCGAGCTGTTCGGCGGTCAGCGGGTGCCCGGCCAGCAGCTCCGCCGGTACGGCGCCCCAGCGCTGCTCGTACCGCTGCTCCGCGCAGACCCGGTCGTGGCCGCGGCCGTACAGCGGATTGAGTCCGGCGGCCGGGCCGAGCAGGAAGACCACGGTGTTGAGCGCGATCAGCGCGTAGCTGACGGCCGGGACGGGCACGGCCGGGCGGCCGCCCCGCGCACCGGTGTGGTCGAGGACCGGGATCGCCATGGGGCCAAGCATCCCTCCGCCCGGCCCGGGTGACACCGGGCTTACGGCAGGTGGGCTAGGGAGCCACCGCGGGGTGCCGATGGTCGTAACCGGTCGTCGGCGTGGTTGCCCCAGGCAATAGGCTTGGGGCGGGCATTCCCGCCTCCCGCCGCCGACGCCGGGGCTCCGGGGGGAGCGCCTGAGCCCACCCAGGGACCACCCGAGAGGATCCCCGATGACCGTCCCCGCCCTGACCGCCGAGACGCGCTGGCGCTGCACCCTGTGCGGCAACCTGACCCGCTTCGACGTGACCCGGACCGCCCGGGTGACCGAGTTCCTCCACTTCGACCTGGCCGGCGAGTCCAAGGTGGAGGAGACCGAGGTCCACAGCGAGACCGTCGAGTCGGTGCGCTGCCGCTGGTGCAACGCGGTGGACCAGGTCGAGCTGGTGGCCCGCCCGGGTGCCGAGGCCGACGAGGCCGCCGAGCAGGGTTGATGCCCGGCCCGTGCGGTAGGCGGCGGTGTGCGGCACGGCCGCCCGCCGCACGGGACAATACAGACAGAGCGCACGGAGCGTGACGACGAGGGCGGCCGCCGTCGGCCGTACCCACTGGACCAGGATCGGAGCCGAGGACGTGGTGGACGCAGCGAAGGAGCCCGCCGGGCCGCAGGGGCGGCAGCCCGCTGTGGACGCGCAGGCGCCGGACGCGGCCGAGGAAGCCACGTCCGCCCCCGCGGCCCCCGCCGGGGCGGCCGCCGACGGGCCCGCGACCGGCGAGGAGTCCGGCGGTGACGAGCCGGCGGAAGACGGCTCCGCGCCGGCGGAGCAGGCCGCCGAGAAGCTCGACCGGCCGCTGCCCGAGGGCGTGCGCCGCCGGGTGGTCGGCCTCGCCGCCGACGCGCTCGGCGGGCTGCCGCCTGGCGAGCTGCCCCAGTCGCTGCGCCAGTACGCCAAGTTCACCCCGGCCCGGCGGGCCAAGTACGCGGCCACCGCGCTGGCCGCCGCGCTGGAGTCCGAGCCGGCCTTCCGGGTGCGGATAGCGGAGCGGCTGCGGCTGGGCCAGCCCGATCTGGTGAAGGCGCTGGAGTCGGGCAGCGTGCCCGGGGCCGCCGATCCGATGGACGTCGCGGCCGCCGCCTACCTGGTGCGCTCGGCGGGCTGGAGCCGGCTGGTCGCCGAGGCCGGCGAGGAGGCCGAGCGGGCCGGCGCCGAGGGCGCGGCCGCCGAGGCGACCCGGCTGGCGGAGAAGCTGCAGGCGGAGCTGGCCGAGGTGCGGGCCGCGGCCCGGGCGGACCTGGACCGGCAGCGGGCCGAGTCGGAGGAGGTCCGCAGGGAGGCCGACTCGCTGCGCCGGAAGGTGCGGTCGCTGGAGAGCGACACCCGCCGGGCGCAGGCCGAGACCCGCCGGCTGGCCGCCGAACTGGAGGCACTGAAGGCGCAGGCCGCCGCCGAGCGCGGCGCGGCGGAGAGCGAGGCGCGCCGGCTCCGGCACCGGATCTCCGAGCTGGAGAACGCCGCCGAGCAGGGCCGCCGTTCGGCCCGCGAGGGGCGCAGCGTCGAGGACATGCGGCTGCGGCTGCTGCTGGACACCGTGCTGCAGTCGGCGCAGGGCCTGCAGCGGGAGCTGGCGCTGCCGGTCTCGCAGATCCGGCCGGCCGACCTGGTGGAGGCGGTGGTGCCGGGCGCGGCCTCGCCGCACGACGTGGCCCGGCGCGGGCTGGCCGAGGACGATCCGGCGCTGCTGGACCAGCTGCTGGCGATCCCGCAGGTCCACCTGGTGGTGGACGGCTACAACGTGACCAAGACCGGCTACCCGACGCTGCCGCTGGAGCAGCAGCGGATCCGGCTGCTGGGCGGGCTGGCGATGCTGGCCCAGCGCACCCAGGCGGAGGTCACCTGTGTGTTCGACGGGCAGGACCTGGACGTGCCGGTGATCATGGCGCCGCCGCGCGGGGTCCGGGTGCGGTTCAGCCGGACCGGGGAGACGGCGGACGAGCTGATCAGACGCCTGGTGCGGGCCGAGCCGCAGGGCCGGCCGGTGGTGGTGGTCTCCACCGACCGGGAGGTCGCGGAGGGCGTGCGGAAGGCGGGCGCGCGCCCCGTCGCCTCGGTGCTGCTGCTCAACCGGCTGGCGCGGCCGTAGGCTGTCGCGAACCCCGCCCGGACCGGCGTGACACCTGGTCAGCGCCCGGTTCGCGGTGATGTGGGGATTCCGTGAAGTCATGGCGTCGGGCTGGAGTTCACGCCATCGGGGGAGTGGCGGAAAGCCTGGATCTTCACTAGGGTCTGGCGTCAAACCTATTTTCCGGATTCTCACCCGATCGGGTGAGTCCGTTGGAAGAAGGAGCCGGTCCCTTGGCCTCCCACCGCCGTCCCAAGCAGCCGAGCCGCGCGCGGGTCTCCGTGCTCACCGCTGCCGCTGCGACCGCGGTCGCCCTCTCCGCCCAGGTCGCCGCGCACGCCGCACCGAGTCCGTCCCCCAAGAAGGACGACGTGAAGGCGCAGATCGACCAGCTGCAGGAAGAGGCGGAGCAGGCGACCGAGAAGTACAACGGCGCCAAGGAGCGGGCGGACCAGCTGCGCAAGCAGGCGGACCAACTGCAGGACCAGGTGGCCCGCGGCCAGGACCAGATGACCCAGCTTCAGGGCGGGCTGGCGGCGGTGGCCGGCGAGCAGTACCGCAGCGGCGGCATCGACCCGTCCGTCCAGCTGATGCTCTCCTCCGACCCGTCCGGCTACCTGGACAAGGCCTCCAGCGTCCAGCAGGCCAGCTCCAGCCAGACCGAGGCGCTCAAGGGCCTCCAGGACCAGCAGCGCCGGCTGGACCAGCAGAAGGCCGAGGCGGCCGCCATCCTGGCCTCGCTGGACAGCACCACCAAGGACCTGAACCAGGCCAAGGCGGACGTCAACAAGAAGCTCAAGGAGGCCCAGGACCTGCTGAACTCGCTCAGCGCGGCCGACCGGGCCGCCCTGCGCGCCCAGCAGCAGCAGGAGGACCGGGCCTCGCGCGGCTCCGAGCGGGCCGACCTGGGCAGCCTGCCGCAGGCCGGCGGCTACGCCGGTGCGGCCGTGTCCAACGCGATGAGCAAGCAGGGCTCGCCGTACGTCTGGGGCGCCACCGGCCCGAGCACCTTCGACTGCTCCGGCCTGATGGTCTGGGCGTACGGGAAGGCCGGCATCTCGCTGCCGCGCACCTCGCAGGCGCAGGGCAACGTCGGCGCCCGGGTGCCCTCGCTCGCCGAGGCCCAGCCCGGCGACCTGATCATCTACCGCAGCGACCGCAGCCACGTCGGGATGTACATCGGCAACGGCATGGTGGTGCACGCGCCGCACACCGGTGACGTGGTCAAGGTGATGAAGGCCGACGCGATGCCGATCAACACCATCCGCCGGGTCTGACGGACCGACACGCCCGCGGGCCGCGTCCCGGCCCTGTGATCCGCGCCACCCCGGAGCCGGGGTGGCGCCGGCGTGTCCGGCGGCAGGGTGACAAGCGATCAGCTCCGCGTACGGCACCGATCACGCCCGGTCATATTCACAAATGAACTTGGTTATTCTTCCGTCTTTTTTCTGACAAGGATTTGAACGGATCACGGTTCTGTTACTAGGGTCGTGCCTCGAACCACCGCACAGTCGATCACCCAGCCCGGGTGGCGGCGGTGGTTTACCGCCGAGTTCGTGAAGCAGCGGGACGGGTCGCACGACCTGTCGGACGGGGAGCCCAGCAGTCGGGGGCGCTGTGGAGCGGAGCCGGGGAACCACGTTCCTCCGGGGTGAATCGGCGCCAGGTCGGCCGGTGGAACGGCCGGTGAGGCGTCGTAGGGCAGCTTCCGGCCCGAACCCGTCAGCTCACCCGGTAGGCGGGCGTTGGAAGAAGGAGTCCGCCTTCGTGGCGTCCCATCGTCGTCCCAAGCCTGCCGGCCGCGCCAAGGTCTCGATCCTGACCGGCGTCGCCGCCGCCGCCGTCGCCCTCTCCGCGCAGTCCGGTGCCCACGCCGACCCGACGCCGACCAAGGACCAGGTCAAGGAGCAGGTCGACCAGCTCAACGAGCAGGCCGAGCAGGCGACCGAGAAGTACAACGGCGCCCAGGCCAAGCAGCAGGAGCTGCAGAAGCAGGTCGGCCAGCTGCAGGACAAGGTGGCCCGCCAGCAGGCCGCGGTCACCGACGCGCAGGGCGGCCTCGCCGAGATCGCCGGCGAGCAGTACCGCACCGGCGGCATATCGTCGACCGTCCAGCTGATGCTCTCGTCCAGCCCGGACAACTTCCTCAACCAGGCCGGGGCCCTGACCCAGGCGAGCAGCACCCAGTCCGGCGCGCTGAAGGAGCTCCAGGAGCAGCAGCGCAGGCTCGACCAGGACCGCAACGAGGCCCAGGCCAAGCTCGGCGAGCTGGAGGCCACCACCCAGCAGCTGAAGGCCTCCAAGGAGGAGGTCCAGGCCAAGCTGGCCAAGGCCCAGGAGCTGCTCAACACGCTGACCGAGCAGGAGCGCCAGGCGATGCGCGCGGCCGAGGAGAAGGCCGCCGCCGAGGCGAAGGCGAAGGCGGACGCCGCCGCCAAGGCCGCGGCCACCGCGAAGGCGGACGCCGACCGCGCCTCGCGCGACAGCGGCCGCACCGACCTCAGCGGCAGTTCGCAGGCGTCCACGCCGGCCCCCAAGCCGGTCGCCGCGGGCAGCTCGCGCGGCGCCGCCGCGCTGTCCATCGCGGCCACCAAGGTCGGCAGCCCGTACGTCTACGGCGCCGCGGGCCCGAACTCCTTCGACTGCTCGGGCCTGATGGTCTGGGCGTTCAACCAGGTCGACGTGTCGCTGCCGCGCACCTCCCAGGAGCAGGCGGGTGCCGGCACCCGGATCGGCTCGGACATCTCCCAGGCCCAGCCCGGCGACCTGCTGATCTTCTACAGCGACGCCCACCACGTCGGGATCTACGCGGGCAACGGCCAGGTGCTGCACGCTCCCAAGCCGGGTGCGTCGGTCCGCTACGAGGCCGTCTCCAACATGCCGCTGGCCTCCATCGTGCGGGTCTGATCCCCGCTCGGGCGCTCACGGGCCCGGTCTCCCTCGCGGGAGGCCGGGCCTGCGGCTTTTCCGGCGGCTCGGGCTGATGTCCGATTGGTGGGCGAATATTCGGGTTGGGAGGGGTTTGGACTCGCTCGCCCGGACTCGCTAACGTCTGCCACCGGACTCCCGCTGGAGAGCCGCCCGCCCCGGTGCGGCGGCGGGGCCGGGCCGCAGGATTGGAGCCGCCGTCGCATGGCCGTGCACCGCCGTTCCCCGCTGTCAGGTGCGCACGCTCTCGCCCGTGCGCTGGTGCTCACCGCGGCGGCCACCACCGTCCTGGGCATGGCGGCCGGCGGCACCGCCCAGGCCGCCCCCGGCGCGCCGGACGCGCCGTCGAACCGCAAGGACGTCAAGGCCCAGGTCGAGCAGCTCTACGACGAGGCCGAGCAGGCCTCCGAGAAGTACAACGCGGCGCTCGACGCCCAGCAGCGGCTGCAGCACGAGACCGGCACCCTGCAGCAGCAGGTCGCCGTCGCCCAGGACGAGCTCAACCAGCTGCGCGGCGACCTCGCCACCGTGGCCGGCGCCGAATACCGCGGCGGCGGCCTGGCCCGGACCGTCCAGCTGATGCTCTCCACCGACCCCGAGGGCTACCTCTCCAGGGCCCGCTCCCTCGACCAGGAGGCCGAGCGGCAGAACGACACCCTGCACGAGGTGGTGGCCCGTCAGCGCCGGCTCGACCAGCGCCGGGCCGAGACCTCCGTCAAACTCGCCGAACTGGACCAGACCCGCCGCGCGCTCGCCGAGGGCAAGCAGCAGATCCAGCAGCGGCTGGCCGCGGCGCAGAAGCTGCTCAACAGCCTGGACGCCGGCGAGCGGGCCCGGATGACCGCCCAGGACGCCCGCGAGGCCGAGCAGCGCGCCACCCGCGGCACCGACCGGCTCGACCTGGGCACCACTCCGCCCGCCTCCGAACGCGGCGCCGCCGCCCTGGCCGCCGCCGTGAAGATGATCGGCGCGCCCTACGTGTACGGATCCACCGGGCCCCGTGCGTTCGACTGCTCCGGTCTGATGTACTGGAGCTGGCGGCAGGCCGGAGTGACCCTGCCGCGCACCTCGCAGGCCCAGGCGTACGCCGGCCAGCGGGTCAGCCTCTCCGACGCGCGACCGGGAGACCTGGTGATCTTCTACCGGGACATGCACCACGTCGGCATGTACGCCGGCGGCGGGGTGATCGTGCACGCCCCCTACCCGGGCGCCAAGGTGCGGTACGAGAGCGTCAACGCCATGCCGGTCGCCGGGGTGATCCGGCTCTGAGTCGCCCCGGACTCATCCCGCCTCCCGCCGGCGCGCCCCCGGCCCGGCGGCCGGACGGTGACCCCGGGGTCCGCCGCTGCGTGCTGTCCCGGCGCGGCGCGCTGCTGCTCGCCGCCGGCGGGCTGGCCCAGCTCTCGCTGCCCGGCGCCGCGCCGGCCGCGCCCGCCGCGGCGGTGGCGGACCACCGGGCCGAGGTGGCCGCGCTGCTGGCCGCGCGGGCCCGGGCCCTGGCCGCCGGGCCGCCCGCACTGCCGCTGGCCGAGGCCGGCTACCGGAACCTGGTGCTCGGCCCCGGCGGTGCGCCCGACCGGCTCACCGCCACCGCCGAGCTGACCGTCCAGGTGGCCGGCTACGACGCGTACCCGGTGGTGTACCCACGCCGGCTGGCGCTGCGGCGCACCGACGGGGGCTGGCAGGTCGAGCGGGAGGAGAGCACGGGCGGCCCGCCGCCGCTGTGGGACCTCGGCACCGTCACGACCGTGCGCGGCGACCACTCCCTGGTGCTCGGCGTGGCCGGCGGGCCGGACCCTTCGGCGCTCGCCGCCGCCGCCGACCGTGCCGTGCCGGCGGTCGGCGCGGTCTGGGGCGAGCACTGGGCCGGGCGGCTGCTGCTCCAACTGCCCGCCACCGAGCAGCAGTTCGCCCGCCTGCTGGAGGCCGACACGGCGAGCTGGGCCGGCATGGCGGCGGTCACCACCGCGGCGCCCGGCGCGCCCTGGCACACCCCGGCCGACCGGGTGCTGGTCAACCCCGAGGCGTTCGGCGGGCTCAGCGACTTCGGCCGCCAGGTGGTCGTCACCCACGAGGCGGTGCACGTGGCGACCCGGGCCGACACCCGGGCCTGGACGCCGCTCTGGCTGTCCGAGGGCGTCGCCGACTGGACCGGCTACCGCGGCTCGGGCCGGTCACCGAAGCAGATCGCCCCCGAGCTGGCCCGCGACGTCGCCGCCGGCCGGCTGCCCTCGGCGCTGCCCGCCGACCAGGCCTTCACCGCCGGGGCCGACGGCATCGCCCAGGCCTACGAGCAGGCCTGGCTGGCCTGCGAGCTGATCGCCCGCAGGTACGGGCCCGAGCGCCTGGTCGGCCTCTACCGCGCGGTGGCGGCGGCCGGCCCTGGGGGCGCCGCCCGGCCGTCAGGCGGGGGGAACGAGGGCCGGGAGCAGTGGATGGACGGCGTGCTCCGGGCCGAACTCGGCCTCGGGCTGGGCGAGTTCACCGGCCTGTGGCTCGACGAGGTGCGGCGGCTGAAGGGCTAGCACCTGTCCAGGGTGCTTAGCGGCGCTCGCTGGGGGCGGCCGGGCGGTCGATGCCGTCCAGCAGGTCCTGCTCGTACGCGATGCCCGGCCGCACCGAGTACGCGGCGGCCGGCGCCGGCTCCGGGCGGGCCAGCACCACGGTGGGCGGCAGCGGGGCGTCGCCGCGGGTGGAACGCCAGAGCCGGACGCAGGAGAGCCCGGTGGCGGCGAGCAGCAGCAGGTTGCGCAGGGTCAGCACGGTGATCGCCGTCGGGTCGCTGCCGACCACCTCGCTGAACATCAGCGGGAACTCCACCAGGGTCAGCGGCGTCGCGGCCAGGATCAGCACCGCCACCGGCCGCTGGCTGCTGCCGCGCACGGTCAGGCAGACCGCCGCGACGCCGACCAGCCAGACCAGGTACTGCGGGCTGATCACCCGGCTGGTCACGGTGAAGACCAGCAGTGCGGCCAGCGCCGCGTCGTACATGGTGGCGGCGTTGCGGCGCTTGGCGGTGAAGCGCCAGAGCAGCAGCCAGCCGAAGCCCAGCAGGGTGCCGGCCAGCATCACCTTGGAGACCACCGGCACCCACGGCCCGAGCATCTCCACCGAGCCGTAGTTCATCATCACCTTGCCGTCCCAGGCCCCGGCGATCCGGGCGAAGTGCAGCGGCAGCGCGCCGACCGACTCCACCTCGACGCCGCGGTCCTTCTGGAACGTCAGGAACTCGAACGCGCCGTTCATCCCGGCCGCGAGCAGGAAGCCGACCGAGACGCAGGCGGCGGCCGCGGCCGTCCAGGAGCGGCGGGTGCGCCGGCCGGACGGCGTGCCCATCAGGCCGAGCAGCGGCCAGACCTTGATGATCCCGCCCAGGCCGAGCAGCATCCCGCCGATCGCCGGGCGCCGGATCAGCGCCAGCAGACCGGCCACCGCGACCGCGGTGACGATCACGTCGTACCGGTTGTAGATCATCGGGCCGAGCAGCGGGACGCCGGCCACCCAGACCCAGGCGCCGGTCAGCGCCCGGCCCTTGCGCAGCCCGGTGCGCACCAGCAGGGCCATCGCGGCCGCGTCGGCGATCCCGCAGATCACCCAGAAGGAGACCAGGTACGACCAGGGCAGCAGTCCCGGCAGCAGGATGACCAGGGCGGCGCCGGGCGGGTACTGCCAGGTGACGTCGTCCAGCGGGAAGGTGCCGGTCTGCAGCACGCCGTACCAGCCGTGGTAGATCAGCCAGACGTCGGTGGTGATGTCCCCGCCGGGCATCCGCAGCACGCCGGTCACCAGCAGCACCAGCAGCGTCCGGGTGGCCAGCCAGGCCCCGCCGAGGGCGCAGACCGCGCCCGCTCGCCCGGAGGGGCGGCCGGCGGCCTGGACGGGCTCCTGGCGGACGGCCAGCGCCGTGCCGGGGCCGTCGGCGCTGCTGGGGGTACCGGACTCGGTGGCCGGGGCCAACTCCACTGCGCTCCCTCGTTCGTCTCGGACGTCCCACCGGAGGCGTCGCGAGACGGACGCCCGGGCGGTCGGTGGCAGGCGCTGCGCCGTCGTCCGGGCGGGCCCCACCGGCTGCCTAGGTACTAGGACAGACCCGGGGGTGAAACGGTTGCCGTGCGCGGATCCGTTCCCGGCGGGTCATGGTGTTGACCTATCGTACGGATCACCCAGCGGTACACCGAGCACCCCCCGACCGAGCGAGCCGTGGCCTGATGCACAAGACCTTGATCGTCACCAACGACTTCCCGCCGCGACCCGGCGGCATCCAGGCCTTCGTGCACAACATGGCCGTCCGTCAGCCCGCAGGGAGCGTCGTGGTCTACGCCTCGACCTGGCGGGACGGCGCCGAGGTGGCCCGCTTCGACGCCGAGCAGCCCTTCCCGGTGATCCGGGACCGCACGAAGGTGATGGTTCCCACACCGCGGGTGACCCGGCGGGCGGCCGAGATCCTGAGGGCCGAGAAGTGCGACTCGGTCTGGTTCGGCGCGGCCGCCCCGCTCGGGCTGATGGCGCCCGTCCTGCGCCGGGCCGGGGCCGGCCGGCTGCTCGGCATGACCCACGGGCACGAGGCGGCCTGGGCCCAGCTGCCGGTGGCCCGCCGGCTGCTGCGGCGGATCGGCGAGGGCACCGACGTGCTCACCTACCTCGGCGAGTACACCCGCTCCCGGATCGCCGACGCGGTGGGCCCGGAGGCGGCCGCGCGGATGGTGCAGCTGCCGCCGGGCGTGGACGAGCGGACCTTCCACCCGGACTCGGGCGGCGCCGCGGTGCGCGAGCGGCTCGGCCTGGCCGACCGGCCGGTGGTGGTCTGCGTCTCCCGGCTGGTGCCGCGCAAGGGCCAGGACACCCTGATCGAGGCGATGCCGCAGATCCTCGCGGACGTGCCGGACGCCGTGCTGCTGATCGTCGGCGGCGGCCCGTACCGGGCGGACCTGGAGAAGCTGGCCGACGCCCGCGGCGTGCGCCCCTCGGTGCGGTTCACCGGCTCGGTGCCGTGGGAGGAGCTGCCCGCGCACTACGGCGCCGGGGACGTCTTCGCGATGCCCTGCCGCACCCGCCGGGGCGGGCTGGACGTCGAGGGCCTGGGCATCGTCTACCTGGAGGCCTCGGCGACCGGTCTGCCGGTGGTGGCCGGGGACTCCGGCGGTGCGCCGGACGCGGTGCTGGAGGGCGAGACCGGCTACGTGGTGCCGGGCGGCTCGCCCGCCGCGGCGGCCGAGCGGATCGTCCGGCTGCTGAACGACGAGGAGCTGCGCCGGCGGATGGGCGAGGCCGGCCGCCGCTGGGTGGACCGCTCCTGGCGGTGGGACCTGCTGGCCGGCCGGCTGACCTCGCTGCTGGCGGGCTGAGCGCGCGCTGAGGAGGGGGGTCCGCCGGGCCCCCTCCTCCGTGTCCGGTCAGCGCTGGTAGATGGCCTCGACGTCGGCCGCGAAGTCCTTCAGCACGACGTTGCGCTTGAGCTTGAGCGAGGGCGTGAGGTGCCCGCTCTCCTCGGAGAAGACGGTGTCGAGCAGCCGGAACTTCTTGACCGCCTCGGCGTGCGAGACGGCCGCGTTGCCGTCGTCCACCGCGGTCTGGATGGCGGCCAGCAGGTCCGGGTCGTCGCGCAGCTCGGCGACCGTGGCGGTGACCGGCTTGCCGTTCAGCTCCTTCCACTTGGGGAAGAAGTCCTCGTCCAGGGTGACCAGGCAGCCGATGAACGGCTTGCGGTCGCCGACCACCATCACCTCGCCGATCAGCGCGTGCGCCCGGATCCGGTCCTCGATCACGGCCGGGGCGACGTTCTTGCCGCCCGCGGTGACGATGATCTCCTTCTTGCGGCCGGTGATGGTGAGGTAGCCCTCGGAGTCCAGCGAGCCGAGGTCGCCGGTGGAGATCCAGCCGTCCTTCAGGGTGTCGGCGGTGGCCTGCGGGTTGTTCCAGTAGCCGGTGAACACCTGCGGGCCCTTGAACAGCACCTCGCCGTCCTCGGCGATCCGGACGGCGGAGCCGGGCAGCGGCTGGCCGACCGTGCCGATCTTCGGCTTGTCCCACGGGTTGAAGGCGGTGGCCGCGCAGGTCTCGGTCAGGCCGTAGCCCTCCAGGACGGTGAAGCCGATGCCCCGGTAGAAGTGGCCGAGCCGCTCGCCGAGCGGGGCGCCGCCGGAGATCGCGTGGGTGGCCCGGCCGCCGAGCGCGGCGCGCAGCTTGCTGTAGACCAGCTTGTCGAAGACCGCGTGCTTGATCCGCAGGCCGAACCCGGCGCCGCCGGCGTCCAGCGCCCGGCTGTACGCGATGGCGGTCTCCGCGGCCTTGTCGAAGATCTTGCCCTTGCCGTCGGCCTGGGCCTTCGCGCGGGCGGTGTTGTAGACCTTCTCGAAGACCCTGGGCACGCCCAGGATCAGCGTCGGCCGGAACGCGGCCAGCTCGGCGGTGACGTCCTTGATGTCCGAGACGTGGCCGAGCTTGATCGGCGCCATCGCCGGGGCGATCTCGGCGATCCGGCCGAGCACGTGGGCCAGCGGCAGGAAGAGCAGCACCGAGCTCTCGCCGGTGCGGAACAGCGGGGCCAGCCGCTCCACCACGTTGCCGCACTCCGCCATGAAGTTGGCGTGGGTGAGCTGACAGCCCTTCGGGCGGCCGGTGGTGCCCGAGGTGTAGACGATGGTGGCGATCGAGTCGGCGTTCGCGATCGAGCGGCGCTCGGCCACGGTCGCGTCGGTGACGTCCCGCCCGGCCTCGGCCAGCGCGGCCACCCCGCCGGCCTCGAACTGCCAGGTGTGCTTCAGCTCCGGAAGGCGGTCACGGACCTCCGCGACCACCTCGGCGTGCTGGTCGGTCTCGGTGAGGACGGCGACCGCGCCGGAGTCGCCGAGGATCCACTCGACCTGCTCGGCGGAGGAGGTCTCGTACACCGGCACGGTGATCGCGCCGGCCGTCCAGATCGCGAAGTCCAGCAGCGTCCACTCGTAACGGGTGCGGGACATGATGCCCACCCGGTCGCCCGGGCCGATGCCCGCGGCGATCAGCCCCTTGGCCGCGGCGTGCACCTCGACCAGGAACTGGGCGGCCGTCAACTCCTGCCAGCGGCCGTCCACCTTGCGGCTGAGCACCGCGACGTCCGGGTGCTTCTCGGCGTTCTGGTGCACGAGGTCGGAGAGGTTACCGCCGCTCGGTACCTGGTAGAGGGCCGGAAGGCTGAAGTCGAGCAAGACTGCTCCTCGTTCGCGACGCTGCGGGACGGCAGGACGTTACTGCCCGGTAGGCAGCTTCGGCCAGGGGGGTCGGCTCCGGTGTTCGAAGTGTCACACCTTTACCCGTCCGACCAGGCCGTGACCGGGTCGTTCGAATGGCACCCTACGGCAGCCCCGGGGTGACCGGTCGGTAGGCCGCCGCTCCCCGGGCCGGGCCCGCGTTCCGCCCGGTCCCGGCAGACCCCCGCCCTGGACCGGCGGGCACTCCCGGGCGCGATAGCCTGCTCCGGGCGCACCCGACCGAGCAGGCTCGGCCGGGCCGGCAGCAAGGGACGACGCGGAGGGCCATTCCATGGCGGAGCACACCAGGTCGAGCATCACCATCGACGCGACCCCGGCGAAGGTCATGGCCGTGATCGCCGACTTCGCCGCCTACCCGGCCTGGACCGGCGAGGTCAAGGAGATCGAGGTGCTGGAGACCGCCGAGAACGGCCGCGCCGCCCAGGTGCGCCTGCTCCTCGACGCCGGCGCCATCCGCGACGAGCACGTCCTCGCCTACACCTGGGACGACGACCGCGAGGTCAGCTGGACGCTGGTGCGCAGCCAGATGCTCCGCTCGCTGGACGGCTCCTACGCGCTCGCCCCGCTCGACGGCGGCCGCACCGAGGTCACCTACCAGCTCGCCGTCGACGTCAAGATCCCGATGCTCGGCATGATCAAGCGCAAGGCCGAGAAGGTCATCATCGACCGCGCGCTCGCCGGGCTGAAGAAGCGCGTCGAGGGCTGACGCACGGAAGCACGGGGGCAGCACGGCATGACGGCCACACGCACCATCCTGGTCAGCGGCGACGCGGCGGCGCCCACGGTGGCCGCCGCCACCGCGCTGCACGCCGCCCGGCGGGGCCACCGCACCCTGCTGCTGGCCGCCGACGACCCGCACCGGGCCCTGGACACCGTCCTCGGCGTCCGGCTGGAGCCCGAACCGGCCGGGTACGCGCCCGGGCTGACCGTGGCCCGGATCGACGAGCAGGCCGCCTTCCGGCACGCCCTCGGCGAGATCGGCGGCCGGCTCAAGCCCGCCCTCGACCTGCTCGGCGCCGACCCGCTCGACCCCGAGGAGCTCACCGCCCTCCCCGGCACCGCCCGGCTCGCCCTGCTGCGCGCCCTGCCCGCCGCCGAGGCCGACGTCCTGGTGGTGCTCGCCCCGCCGCCCGCCGAGCTGATCGGCACGCTCGCCCTGCCCGAGCAGCTGGAGCGCTACCTCGCCCGGCTCGTCCCCGAGCAGCGCCAGGCCGCCCGGGCGCTGCGCCCGCTGTTGGCCGGGCTGGCCGGGGTCCCGATGCCCGCCGACTGGCTGTACGAGGCCCGGACCAAGGCGGCCGGCGCGCTCGCCGATGCCCGGGCCGCACTCACCGCGCCCGGTACCAGCGTCCGCCTGGTCACCGCCGCGGACGGCCACCCGTACGAGGAACTGCGCCGGATCCGCGCCGGGCTGGCCCTGCACGGGCACCGGCCGGACGCCGTGGTCGTCCACGGCGCGCTGCCGGAGGGCGCGACCGGCTCGCCGGACCCCTGGCTGGCCGGGCTGGCCCGCCGCCGGGAGGAGGAGCTGGCCGCCCTGGCCGCCGCGAGCGACGTCCCGGTGCTGGTCACCGGTCTGGCCGAGGCCACCCTTGAGGCCGTCGCGGACCGCCTCTACGGCGACGGGCCCGGACCGGTGCCGCTCGCGTCCGGGCCGTGGCCGGTCGAGGACCGGCTGGCCGAGGACGGTCTGCTGGTCTGGCACCTCGCGCTGCCCGGCGCCGACCGGGCCGACCTGGACCTGGTCCGGCGCGGCGACGAGCTGGTGGTCGGCCTGGGCGCCCACCGGCGGGTGCTCGCCCTGCCCTCGGCGCTGCGCCGCTGCACGGTCGCGGGCGCTGGGCTGCACGACGGGGTGCTCGCCGTCCGGTTCGCGCCGGATCTGGCGCTCTGGCCGCGCGGCTGAGCCTCACCCCTCGGAATGGCCGAGCCCCCGGCCGCCTCCGGCGCGCCTTCGGCGCTCGGGCCTTCGGGCGCTCCCGGCCTTCGGACGCTCCGGCTTTCGGACGCCGGTGCCGTCCGCCGTCCGCCGTCCCGGCGCCTCGGCGCCTCGGCGTCCCGGCCTTCGGGCCTTCCGACCCGGCCGGTACGCGGGGCCGGTCCGGTAGCGTCGAGGGGAGTGGCCGCAGGCGCGGCCGGAACCGAGGAGACGCGCGCGATGACCACTGCCGACGACCGCACCGAGCAGACCGACGGACACCCGTTCGGCCCCGAGCTGGGCCCGCTGGTGGACGAGGTGCGCCGGTTCGCCACCGTCGTCGGCCAGAAGGCGCAGGAGGCGAGCGCCGACACCCTGATCTCGCTGGCCGGCCTCGCCGACCGCCTGCGCGAGCAGCAGCCCGACGTGTACCGGCACCTGGCCGCGGCGGGCGGCGGGCTGGCCGCCGTCGGCGGTGAGCTGCTGGCCGCGTACCGGGCCGCGGTGGCCGGCCACGAGCACCGCTGGACCGCCGGCGGGAGCGCCCGCAGCGAGCGGATCGACCTCGACACGTCTGACGGTCCGTCCGACAAGCAGTGAAGACCTGATCCCGAGCGAGTGACGGCCTGACTTCATGCTGTGACGGAGCGGGTAAGAATGTACGACTTTTGAATGAGCTCGGCGCGCTTGGCCGCAAATTGTCTTCGGTTAATGTATGCGACGGTGTGTACGGGGGCCAGGGTTGGGCGGTACCGTTCCGTCCAGCGGGAACGAGTGAATAGCTGAGGGACACATGGCTCTGACCATCGGCGTCGACGTCGGCGGGACCAAGATCGCGGCAGGCGTGGTCAACGAGGCGGGCGAGATCCTGGCCAGGACCAGGGTGCCCACCCCGGCCGACCCGCAGTGGGCGGTCGACGCCATCGCGCAGGCCGTGCGCGAGCTCAAGGAGCAGTACCCCGACGTGGCCGCGGCCGGCGTCGGCGCCCCCGGCTTCGTCGACCGGAACCGTTCCACGGTGATCTTCGCCCCCAACATCGACTGGGAGGACGAGCCGCTGCGCACCCGGATCGAGGAGCTCACCGGCCTCGACACCGTGGTCGAGAACGACGCCAACTGCGCCGCCTGGGCCGAGTTCCGCTTCGGCGCGGCCGCCGACCACGACGACATGGTGCTGATCACCGTCGGCACCGGCATCGGCGGCGGCATCGTCCTGGACGGCCGGCTGCACCGCGGCCGGTTCGGCGTGGCCGGCGAGATCGGCCACCTCAACATGGTCCCGGACGGCCTGCCCTGCGGCTGCGGCGGCAAGGGCTGCTGGGAGCAGTACGGCTCCGGCCGGGCGCTGCGCCGCTACGGCCGGGAGAAGGCGGCCGCCGACACGGTCCACGGCAAGCGGATGCTGGAGCTCAACGACGGCGTCGCCGAGACCATCCGCGGCATCCACATCACCCAGGCCGCCGAGGAGGGCGACCCGCTCGCCCTGGAGTGCTACGCCGAGCTGGCCGACTGGCTGGGCCGGGGCATGGCCGACCTCGCCGCGCTCTTCGACCCGGGCGTCTTCGTGCTCGGCGGCGGCGTCTCCGACTCCGGCCGGCTGCTGCTCGACCCGGTCGCCAAGGCCTTCGAGCACTACCTGACCGGCGGGGTGCACCGCCCGCGCGCCGAGGTGGTGCTCGCCTCGATGGGCTCGGCCGCCGGTATCGCCGGCGCCGCCGACCTGGCCCGCACCGTCTGACCCCACCCGCGCACGCACGCCGACGGCGGCGGCGCGGCCGGAGCCCCCGGGC